>JANXWN010000323.1 GCA_025351125.1 Caulobacteraceae bacterium
TCGGGGCCGCGTTTTGGATGGCCGGCGTTCCGATCGCCTGGATCTTGGCGATGGGCGGCGTCGCCATCGCCGGATTGGGCAGCACCTATTTCTTGTTCGAGCACGTCGCCACCCGCGTGCACGGCTTCCTGAGCCACGAAAAGACCGACACCCAACAAGTTCACCGCGCCGCCGAGGCCATCGCCGCCGGAAGGGCCTTCGGCAAGGGCCCCGGCGAAGGGATCATGAAGCTGCAAATTCCCGACATGCACACCGATTTTGCCTATTCCGCTGCGGCTGAAGAATACGGGCTTTGGCTGTCGCTCGGGTTGATCGCCTTGTTCGCCCTGCTGGTGATCCGCGGCCTCTATCGCGCGATGAAATTGTCCGATCCCTACGAACAGGTCGCCGCGGCCGGCCTGTTCGTTCTGGTTGGCGTGCAAGCCTTCATCAATGTCGCGGTCAATCTCGATCTGGTGCCGACCAAAGGCATGACCCTGCCGTTCATTTCCTATGGCGGCTCATCGATGTTGGCCATGGGTTTGACGCTCGGCTTCGCCTTGGCCCTGACCCGCCGCCGCCCCGGCGCCTATACGGCGAGCGACGGGTTTTCCAAGGCCGGCCGCTTTGGCTAACCTGCCGATCGCGCCGCGCAAGATCGCTATGATCGCCGCCGGAGGCACCGGCGGCCACTTGTTTCCGGCCCAGGCCCTGGCCGAAGCCCTCATCGCGCGCGGCTGGCGCATCCTGTTGGCCACGGACGACCGGGTGCGGAGCCTTTCGAACGCTTTTCCGGCTGACGAGATCATCACGCTCGACGCCGCTACCGCGCGCAAGGGCGATCCGGTCGGGGCCGCGTGCGCCGTCGTCACGATTTTGCGCGGCGTCGGCCAAGGACGCGCCGCGCTGAACCGTCTTAATCCCTCGGTGGTGATCGGCTTTGGCGGCTACCCCTCCCTTCCCGCCTTGATCGCCGCGATCATGCAAGGGCGCCGCACCATCATCCATGAGCAAAACGCCGTATCGGGCCGCGCCAATCGGTTTTTGGCGCCGCGCGTCACGGCCATCGCCACGGCCTTCCCGGTTCTGAAAAAGGCCAGCGCCGCGACCCGCGCCCGCGCCGTCGTGGTCGGCAACCCGGTACGCCCGGAGATTCGCGCCCTTGCCGAATTGACCTACGAGCCTCCCGCCGAGGCCGAGGGCGATGTCCGTGTACTGATCACCGGTGGCAGTCAGGGCGCGCGGCTGTTATCGGAATTGCTGCCGGCGGCGATCGCCAAATTGCCGGAGGCCTTACGGTTACGCTTGCGGGTCGAACAACAAACCCGCGCGGAATCCTTGGAAGGGGCCAGGCGGGTCTACGCCGACGCCCTGGTTCAGGCGGAACTCGCGCCGTTTTTCCGTGACATGGCCGGGCGCCTGGCCCGCGCGCATTTGGTCATCGGCCGCGCGGGCGCCTCGACCGTCAGCGAAGTGGCCGTCGCCGGTCGGCCGTCCATCTTGATACCGCTCAAGGTCGCCCTAGACGACGACCAAGGCCAGAACGCTCTAGTGTTGGCCGACGCGGGCGGCACGGAAATCGCCCGTGAGGACGCCCTGACGCAACCGAAAATGACGCAAGCCCTGCACACCCTGCTGACCAATCCGCGCCGCCTGGCCAAGATGGCGTCCGCCGCCCGCAGCGTGGCCAGACCCGACGCCGCCGAACGGCTGGCCGATTTGCTCGAGGCCACGGCGCTTTAGCCCGCGCGGCGGCGCTCTGAAAATGACTTACGCAACGACCGCGAGCGCCGCGCGCAGAACGCCAAAGAGCATGGCGGCAATCCGCTTTTGATCCGCTGGCGTCGCCAACAGATCTTGGCGGACCTCGAGCTCCAGATAGTCGAGGCCACGCCGCCCGGCGTGGAACGGCACCGTATAGTCGACGTCGTCCATCGCGTAGGGGCGGTTGTCTCCCACCGCCTCGCCCCACAACGCTTGTAACCGCGCGAGCACCGCGCCGGAAAATGCGGAATCGTGGCGATGCAGGACGCCGAAACGCCACGGGCGCGCCTCTCCACCGAAAACCGGCGTAAAACTGTGCAAGGAGACCAAAATCGTGCGGCGGTCTTGCGCGGCCCGGGCGTCCAGTTCAGCGGCGATTCGATCGTGATAGGGTTGAAAGATTTCGCGTCGGCGCGCGAAGCGGGCGTCGGGGGCGAGGGCCTGATTGCCGGGAACGGACGTGCCGTCGGACGCCGCCGCGATCGATCCCTCCGCGCCCGGCGCGCGGTTGCAGTCGATCACCAGCCGCGAATAGCGTTGATGCAGAAACGGGGCCTCAAGATCGTGCGCCAGAGCCTGACCGAGGCCCGCCACGCCGATGTCGCTGGCGATATGCAGCGCAAGGTCGCCGGGCCGCAAACCCAGATTGTCCAAGCCGCCCGGAATAATCCGTCCCGCATGATCGCCGATAAGCATGAGCGGCGACATAGCGCCCAAATTTTCACCGGCCACGGGAGGAGGATCGCCATGGCCGAGCAAACGACTGGACGGCGCCCGCATATTATCGTCATGCTCGCTCACGGTCGTTCCTCTCGATTGCGCGCCAGGGCCACCCACGGGAGGCGTAACTCGGCGCGCAACCTTCGCGGCCGCAAGTCGTTTGCCGACGACGAAAGACGAAATTGGGAACAGGTATGCGCATACGCGCCGGCTACAAAATCACCTACAACTGTCCCGTTCCGGTGCCCATGTTGCTGGCGTTGAGCGTCCACCCGTCGCGCGTGCCGGACCTGCTGAGCTGGGATCGCATGTTGTTCGACCCGCCGGTCGCCGCCAACACCTACCATGATAGTTTCGGAAATTTCTGCCACGTGATCCGCGCCCCCGCGGGCCGGTTGACGATGCACACCGACTTTATGGTGCACGACAAGGGCGAACCGGACGCCTTTGCGCCGCAAGCGGAACAACACGCGCTCGGCGATCTGCCGGTGGAGGTCCTGATCTATT
>JANXWN010000347.1 GCA_025351125.1 Caulobacteraceae bacterium
CAAGCCGGCGACGAGGTCTTGGTCACCGACGCCGCCTACAAGCCCACGAGGCGCTTTTGTGAGCGCGCCTTATCGCGCTTTGGCGTGACGGTTCGCTACTTCCCTCCGCGCGCCACGCCGCGGGATTTGATGGCCATGGCGTCGGCGGCCTCGCGATTGATCGTCATCGAGTCACCCGGTTCGCTGACCTTCGAAATGACCGACGCGCCGGGCGTCGCCAAGCTGGCGCGCCAGCGCAATATCCTGACTTTGATGGACAATACCTGGGCGGCGGGTCTGCACTTCAAGCCCTTGGATTACGGCATTGATCTGTCGGCCCAAGCCTTGACGAAGTATGTCGGCGGCCACGCCGACGTGTTCATGGGTAGCGTGGCGACACGCGACCCCGCCTTGGCCGCGCGCCTCGACCAGACGATCATCGATTTCGGCTGGGCGGTCACGGCGGACGACAGCTACCAAATCCTGCGCGGGCTGCGTACCTTGCCGACGCGTATGGCGCGGCATGAGGCGAGCGGATTGACCGTTTCGCGATGGCTACAGGCCCATTCCAAGGTGGCGCAGGTGCTTCATCCCGCGCTTCCTGAATCGCCCGATTACGCCTTGTGGGCGCGCGACTATGCAGGCGCGGCGGGACTGTTCTCGATCGTCCTGCAGCCCTGTCCCGCGGCAAGGGTCCACGCTTTTCTCGATGCTCTGCAGATCTTCGGACTTGGGTTTTCTTGGGGCGGCTTTGAAAGCCTGGCCTTGAATGGCGACCCGCAATTTGGCGTCCGCGCCTATCCTCAACCCTATGGCGGGCCGGTGGTGCGGCTGAATATCGGCCTGGAAGACCCCGATGACTTGATCGCCGATTTAGATCAGGCGTTGGCGCTGATCTGAAGACCTGAACCGAGGTCGGCGGGGCAAAGCCAGCCGTGCGTCGCAAGCCAAGACGCGACGACGTGTGCGTAAAGATTTCTGCGCGGCAATGATTTTGCTACACTGGCGACATCGGCCCTGGCCGCACTGGAGCGTTCGTCCGTCGTGATTACCGAAATTGCCATTATTACCGTTGACGCCGCTAGGGCTGCGGACTTCGAGTTGGCGGTCGCCAAGGCGGCGCCGCTGTTCCAAGCCGCCGAGGGCTGCCACGGCATGGCGCTGGAGCGCGTCATCGAACGCGCGGGCCAGTACCGCCTGGTTGTGCAGTGGGACAGCCTCGACGCTCACATGACGGGTTTCCGTAACTCGGCCGACTTTTCGCGGTGGCGCGCCTTGGCGGGTCCATTCTTCCAGGGACCCGTGGACATGGTTCACAGTGAACTGGCCGCCCGCTATTTTTAACGCGCGGACGAGCATTTTTGACTGACCATGGCGAGGCGGCGCCTCACCTGTTATGCGGGTCGTCGCAACCTTGAATGACAGGACGAAACTCTTAATGATCAACCGTTCGGACCTCGCCGCGCCGCGCCACGATTGGACCCAGACTGAGGTTGAATCTCTGTTCGACCTGCCGTTCGCCGAACTGGTCTTTCGGGCGGCGAGCGTGCATCGCCAGTGGTTCGATCCGACGGAAATTCAGCTGTCTCAACTGTTGTCGGTCAAAACCGGCGGCTGCGCCGAAAACTGCGGCTATTGCAGCCAGTCGTCGCATTTCGATACCGGCCTGAAAGCCACCCGGCTGATGAACCCCGACACGGTGATCGCGCAGGCCAAGGTGGCCCGCGACGGCGGCGCTCAGCGATTTTGCATGGGGGCGGCTTGGCGCGATTTGAAAGACCGCGACGTGCCGGCGCTGGCGCGGATGATCGGAGGCGTGAAAGCGCTCGGCCTGGAAACTTGCGCCACGCTCGGTATGATCCAACCGCACCAAGCGCGAGCGTTACAGGCGGCCGGGCTCGACTATTACAACCACAATCTCGATACCTCGGCGGCGGATTACGCGCGAGTCGTCACCACACGCACCTATCAGGAACGACTCGATACCCTCGCAAGCGTCCGCGCGGCGGGGATGAAGGTATGCTGCGGCGGCATTGTCGGCATGGGTGAAACGCGGGTGGCGCGGGCCGGTCTACTGATGGCTTTAGCGACTTTGCCGGAGCACCCCGATAGCCTGCCGATCAACGCGCTCATGCCGATCCCCGGAACGCCGCTCGGCGACAGCCCCCCGCTTGACGGTCTTGAGTTCGTCCGCACCGTCGCGGTCGCCCGCCTCGTTTGCCCGCGCGCCGTCGTCCGCCTTTCGGCCGGGCGAGACGGCATGAGCCGCGAATTGCAGGCCTTGTGCTTCCTCGCCGGCGCCAATTCGATGTTCGTGGGTGGCAAACTTTTGACCACCGCCCTCCCCGACATCGACGACGATCAAAGACTGTTGGCCGATTTGGGGATGACGCCCATGCGCGATGCTGTCGCGCCCAACCGCAGCCTCGCGGCAAGCGCCTGAGCTCTCTGTCTATTGCGTTTTCGCGATCAGCGTTAGGGGCGTCCCACGCTGACGTAGGTAAAACCGCGCGATCGCAAATCTTCCGGACGGTAGACGTTGCGCAAATCGATCACCAGCGGGGTCCGCATGAGGGATTTTATGCGGTCCAGATCAAGCGCGCGAAACTGGTCCCATTCGGTGAGGATGACGATGCAGTCGGCGCCCGTCGCCGCTTCGTAAGCACCGTCCACGAACTCGGCGTCCGGCAACAGCCGCCGCGCTTCGTGGCCCTGCGGATCGAAGGCCCGCACCAAAGCGCCTCCGGCGATCAGCGCCGGTATGATGTCCAATGACGGGGCGTCCCGCATGTCGTCGGTATTGGGCTTAAACGTCAAGCCCAATACGCCGATCGTCTTGCCGGCAAAGTCTTCACCCATGGCTGCCGCGACCTTTTGCGCCATCGCCTTCTTGCGGGCGCTGTTGACGTTAATGGTGGCCTCAACCAGTTTCAGCGGGACGCCGGCGTCTTGGGCCGTGCGCGCCAGCGCTTGGGTGTCTTTGGGGAAGCACGAACCGCCATAACCCGGACCGGCATGCAGGAACTTGGCCCCGATCCGTTTGTCCAAGCCCATACCCTTGGCGACCTGCTGGACATCGGCGCCGACACATTCGCACAGATCGGCGATTTCATTGATGAAGGTGACTTTCATCGCCAGAAAGGCGTTGGCGGCGTATTTGATCAACTCCGCCGTCCGCCGATCGGTGAACACCATCGGCGTCTCATTGAGGCTGAGCGGTCGATAAAGTTCGAGCATGACCGCCCGCGCCCGCTCATCATTCAAGCCGACAATGATCCGGTCGGGTCGTTTGAAATCTTCGATCGCGGAACCTTCGCGAAGGAACTCCGGGTTTGACACCACGGCCACGTCCGCCGCGGGATTCACCCGCGCGATCACCGCCTCGATATCGTCCCCGGCGCCCACCGGAACGGTCGATTTAGTCACAACGACGGTAAAACCTTTCACCAAAGCGGCAACTTCTTGCGCCACCGCATGGACAAAAGTTAGGTCCGCATGACCGTCCCCGCGGCGAGACGGCGTGCCGACGGCGATGAACACCGCATCGGCTTGATTGATCGCGGAAGTTCCGTCGCTGGTAAAGGCCAAGCGACCCTCACGCACGTTGCGTTCGACGATCAGGTCAAGGCCTGGCTCGAAGATCGGCATGACGCCCGCGCGCAGCCGTTCTATCTTCCCCGCGTCCTTGTCGATGCAAGTGACCGTATGGCCGAAATCGGCAAAACAGG
>JANXWN010000368.1 GCA_025351125.1 Caulobacteraceae bacterium
GGCGGCGACCAAAACGTGGTTTGGGTTGGCGGGATCGACCCAGATACGCCCAATGTGACGGGTCTTCTGCAAACCCAGGGCTTGCCACGATTTGCCGCCGTCGAGGGTTTTGAACACGCCGGCGCCGCCGGCGACGTCATAACGAGGCTCCGGCTGACCGGCCCCGATATAGACGGTGTCGGGCGCGGACGGCGCAACGGCCAGGGCCCCGATCGGCGCGGTCGGCCCCTTGTCGAATAACGAGGTCCAGGTGCGACCCGCATTGTCGCTGCGCCACACCCCGCCGCCCGCCGCCGCAAAGTAAAACCGGTCCGGTTGGGACGCGACTCCCTCGACCATCTCGCCCCACCCGCCGCGAAATGGGCCTATTAAGCGCCAGTGAGGCGCAGGATCGGTTGCGGGTGTCGCGAGGGCGTCGCCCGATTGGAAAGAGCACGCGACCAAAACCGTACCGAAAAACCACTGCCGATCTCGACGCATAAGCCATCCTTAGACGAACATCCTACGCGAATTGTGCGGTGGATGGCCGAACGGCGCAAGCGTTGGGTCGACTAATACGGTTTCGGTTTCATCGGGGCGGTGACACCGCCGCGGCCACGGGCGGATTTTGCGCTGGCGCCGCCGCCCGACGCGCCCGATTGGCCGTCCTCTGGGCCATAACGGCAGTTTTGCAACCGTCCGAAACCTCGGCCATCCGCCCCTTCAGGCACTGCTGAATGCGTCCTTCGCCGGGCGTCGTGTCCGGGCAAAGCCGCGCAATATCCGCCCTGCAGGCTTGACGCGGTTTGGCCGTACCGCCCGATTGCGCCACGGCGCCGGTGGCGGCCAGGGCCAAGGCGAGGGTGGTGGCGGCGATTGCTTTCACGGCGAGACTCCAACGGCAACGAAATCAGACACGGGTTCAACGCGACCCGATCCTCAATCCGTCGCCGCGGCATGGAATCGCGCCTATACTCCGCGCATGACCATCCGCCGCCTGCCGCCGGACCTCGTGAACCGCATCGCCGCCGGAGAAGTGGTCGAGCGGCCGGCGAGCGCTGTGAAGGAGTTGCTCGAAAACGCGATCGACGCCGGCGCTAGCGCGATCGATGTGCAGGCCGACGGCGGGGGTTTGGGCCGGATATTGGTGGCCGACAACGGTCGTGGCTTGGCGCGCGACGAACTTTGCTTGGCTGTCGAACGCCATGCCACATCCAAATTAAACCCCGATAGCGACGGTGTTTATGACCTTCTGCGGATCGCCACCTTGGGCTTTCGCGGCGAGGCCCTGCCTTCGATCGGCTCGGTGGCGCGGCTCATGATCGCGTCGCGGACGCGGGGCGCGGCGCAGGCTTACGCGATCAAGGTGGACGCCGGCGCCTTGTCGCCGATTTCGCCGACGGCCTTCGCCGGCGATCATGGCGCGCGCGTCGAAGTGCGCGATCTGTTCTACGCCACGCCCGCGCGGCTGAAATTTATGAAAACCGAACGGGCGGAAGCCTTCGCCATTGCCGAAGAAGTAAAACGCCAGGCGATGGCCGATGCCACCATAGCCTTTTCGCTGGAGTTGGACGGGCGCCGGGTCTTGCGTTTGCCGGCGGAAGGCGAAGGCGATTTTGGGCGTTTGGCGCGGCTGGGAGCGATATTGGGCAAGGATTTTGCCGCCAACGCCGTGGCGCTGGATCAAGACCGCGAGGGGGTGCGGCTGACCGGTTACGCCGGCCTGCCGACCTATAATCGCGGCAATGCGGCGCATCAGTATTTGTTCGTCAACGGCCGGTCGGTGAAGGATCGTCTGCTGCACGGCGCTTTGCGCGCCGCGTATGCCGACTTCCTGGCCCGCGACCGACATCCGGCGGCGGTGTTGTATTTGCAGCTCGATCCGACCTTGGTCGACGTCAACGTCCATCCGGCTAAGACCGAAGTGCGGTTTCGCGACCCACCGCTGGTGCGCGGCCTGATCGTCGGCGCATTGCGCCATGCCTTGGCGGGCGCCGGGCATCGCGCCTCGACCACGGTGGCCTCGCAGGCTTTGGGCAGCTTCCGACCCGGCGCGTCGGCGGCGGGGTTTTCAGCCTGGCGCTCCGGCGGCTGGGCTGCGGCGCCCGACTTGCCCGGCTTTTCGGGCGTGTCGGCGCGGGCCGAGCCGTGGATCGGCGCGGCCGGCGGGGAGGGCATGGTCGGCACCGCCGCCGTTCGGGTCGACGATGCGGAGGTGGACTTCCCCTTGGGCGCCGCGCGCGCGCAGGTGCACGCCACCTATATCATCGCCCAAACGCGCGATGGCGTGGTGATCGTCGACCAACACGCCGCGCACGAGCGACTGGTTTATGAGCAAATGAAAGCGCAACTCGACGGCGCGGGGGTGGTGCGTCAGGCCTTGCTGCTACCCGAGGTGGTCGAACTCGACCCCGCCGAAGCGGACCGGTTGGTTGCCAAGGCCGACGAATTGGCGGCGCTGGGCTTGACCCTCGAGGCGTTCGGGCCGGGCGCGGTGTTGGTGCGCGAAACTCCCGCCCTGTTAGGCGATACCGACGCCGCCGGTTTGGTGCGCGACATCGCAGACGATTTGGCGGAGCACGGCGCTGCCCTGGCGCTGAAAGAGCGGTTGGCGGATGTCTGTTCGACCATGGCCTGTCACGGCTCGGTGCGTGCGGGACGGCGGCTCAACGCGACCGAGATGAACGCCCTTCTGCGCCAGATGGAGGCGACGCCGCATTCGGGCCAGTGCAATCACGGCCGTCCGACCTATGTGGAACTGAAACTCGCCGATATCGAACGCTTGTTCGGGCGTCGGTGAGCCTAGAGCCTGATGCGTTTACACGGAACAGATGTAAACGCTGAATCAGGCTCTACACTTTTGCATTAAGAGCAGGATTCAGATTTTAGACGGTTCCGTCTAAAAACATCCTGCTCTAACGCGGCGGCGGGGCCAGTCGAAGAAACCAAACGCGGGCGGCGCCCCACACGCGCGTTTCCAGGACGGTGAAGCGCGGTGCATCCAGTGCCGGATCGCCGCTCGCTCGTTCGACCGCCACCACCGCGTCCGCCGATAATAATCCGCTGGTCGCCAAGCCGACGAGCGCCTGTTCGTCGAGCGTCTTGCCGTATGGCGGATCGAGAAACGCCAAGTCGAACGGATCGCCGGCCACGGCCCCGCGCGCCGCCTCGCCTTGCACGACGTTAGAGCGGGCCTCGAGACGAAGCGCCGCGATATTGATGTGGATCGCCTCGACCGCACTGGCGTCATGGTCCACGAACCGGCAAAACGCCGCGCCGCGCGACAACGCTTCAAGGCCAAGGGCCCCCGAGCCGGCAAACAGATCGATCACGCGAGCGCCGTTTAATGCGGGCGCCCACGGGGCGTGATCAAGCACGTTAAAGAGGGCTTGACGCGTTCGATCAGCCGTCGGACGGGTCGAGTGTCGCTTTGGCGCCACAATCGCGCGGCCTCGATGCTCTCCGGCGATGATTCGCATACGATTGCCCTTTCAAAACCCGCCCCCCAAGCGCATCGCATTAGCGGAAACCGAGCTCCCGCGACGTGTGGTGTCTTTGACGATTTTTTGACGGGTGTAGCAATTCCGTCTGTCACAAAACCCCTTTACAGGACGACGAGCAAGACAGGAAAAACGGACGATCCATGAGCGGCGCGGGCATATTGGCGGGACTGGCGGAGTCAGATTTTCTCGCGGATGTCGACACGCATGACCGTGACACCGCGCGTTTGGCGCTGACCCTCGCCGGCGGGGTCGCGTTGGGCTTTGCCGCCGCGACCTTGGTCGATATCGCGTTGGGCGGACTACCGCACACTCTGCAGGAACTGCTCTTCGACACCGCCGCCAACGGCATGTTTTGGCTGACCTTTGTCGCTCTTGCGGCGGTGATCGCGCATCATCGGCTAAGCGCCTATTTGACGGGGGCGCCGAGTATCCGCTGGCGATTGTTGGCGTTGGGCCTTGGCATGGCGCTGCTGGCGCTGACGCCGGTGGTGATTGCCGACGTACTCACCGCTCCGGCCGGTCGAAGCTTGGAATCGGCATGGTCGACGATTGCGCCCAACGGCCTGGTTATCGCCGTCATTTCCACCTTGCTGCTGATTCCGGCCGCCGCGGCGGAAGAGTTATTTTTCCGTGGCTGGCTACTGCGCCAGACCGCCGCCTTCACCCGCCGTCCGATGGTCTTGATTTTCTTCACCGCCCTGGTTTTTTCGGCGGTTCATCGCGATTTCAACCTGGACGGATTTTTGACCCGAGTCTTGATGGGCGCCGGCTTCGCTTACATGACCCTGCGGCTGGGAGGTATTGAATTTTCCGCCGGGGCCCATGCCGCCAACAATATTTTGGTGGTGCTGTTTATGGAGCCGCTGACGCTTGACGCGCCCAGCACCGGCGCTCTGTTTTCTTTTGGCAGCCTGCTCAGCGACGCGGCGATGGTCGCCGGCTATGTGTTGATCACCGAATGCGTCGCCCGATTGCCGCAATTGCAACTTTGGGCGGAAGTCCGGCCGCAGGAGATCAGTCCGATGACGACGCGAACACCCAGCTTTGGCTAGACTGATTGGCTTTGGGCGAGATCGCCCGGAGCGTGGCGTGCCGTCTAGCATGAGGGGAACAGCACCGAAAAACCTCGTCACACCACGGGCTTGCGGCGGCGGGGTTTGTCGCCGCGTGGCGTAATCACTGGTTTTTTCTTCGGCTTAGCCCAACCGGGCTTATAGACGATCGTCGCGGACGGTTCCCCCCGGGTGTTGCCTTGCAGCGCCTTGCTTCCCGCAGCGCGGCGGGCTTGTCCGGTCGGCGGCGAGGTTCTAAACGCTGCGCGATCGCCTGTCGGCATGTTGTTCGGCGCGACCAAACCAACCAGCTGCTCGCGGATCACGCGTGGCCCAATCTCTTCAACCGCGCCAGGCTCGAGCGTTCCCAAAGCAAAGGGCCCATAGGCCAAGCGGACCAACCGATTGACGGCTAGGCCCACGGCCTCCATGACGCGTCGGATTTCGCGGTTTTTACCCTCGGTGAGGGTAACGGTCATCCAAACATTTGCCCCCGCCGGACCCTCCTTCGCCTTATCGAGGGTGGCCTCGATCGCGCCGTAACGGATATCCTCAATCGTGACGCCTTCCTTAAGCGTATCCAGCCTTGCTTGGTCTATTCGGCCGAGCGCACGGACCCGATAGCGCCGCACCCAACCGCTCGACGGTAATTCCAGCGCGCGCGAAAGCGCCCCGTCATTGGTGAGGAGCAGCAAGCCTTCGCTGCTAAGGTCCAGCCGACCGATGGAAATCAGCCGCGGCAAGCCCGAGGGGAGGGCGTCGAATACCGTCGGGCGGCCTTTGGGATCGTTGTGCGACGTCAATAATCCCGCTGGTTTGTGATAGCGAAACACGCGAGTGGGTTCGGCGGCGCCCACCACGACACCATCGAGGGTCAATTTGTCTGCGGCCGCGACCTTGATAGCGGGCGTCGTCAGAACTTGGCCGTTGACGGCGATCCGTCCGCCTTCGATCAATCGTTCAACCTCGCGCCGCGACGCGACTCCGGCCCGCGCGAGCATTTTTGCGACGCGTTCGCCTTCCGGCGATATGCCGGGCCGCGGCGTTTCGCCTTGACCGGACGCGCCCGGGCCTCTTGGGTATTTGGAATGTCCGACCATGACCTTTTCACCATGCGCATCGCCCTCGCCGAGGCGCAAGCGGCTGCGGATCGCGGCGAGGTTCCCGTTGGCGCCGTGGTGATCGATCCGGCCAGCGGCGCGGTGATCGCTCAGGCGTCCAACGCCCCGGTGGGGACCTGCGACCCCACCGCCCACGCCGAAATCCTCGCCCTGCGTGAGGCAGGCGCGGCTATCGGCAACCATCGTCTGGGAGGCTGCGAGCTGTTTGTTACAATTGAACCGTGCGCCATGTGTGCTG
>JANXWN010000386.1 GCA_025351125.1 Caulobacteraceae bacterium
GTCCGAGCGCCTCGCGCTCCCGCATTGCCTGCGCGAGCGCGATGGCCAGACGGTCGAGACGGCTTTGCGCGTCTGTCCACCCCGCTTGCGCGGCGCGCGCCTCGGCTTGGCGCGTGGCGACGCCAGTGGCGACGGCTTCGACAAGCGTTTCCGCCGCCGCGCGCGCCTGTTCCGCGGCATGCAACCCAGCCTGAAGTTGTGGCAAGCGCTCGGGAACCTGAGCATTTTCGCCTTCAACGTCTTGGACCTCGTGAGCGAGGCGGGCCACGGCTGACTGCGCGTCGAGAGCCACCTGTTCTTCGCGCGCCGCGTCCGCCTCCATCCGGGCGATCTCGGCGTTCAGGCGATCGATCTCGCGAGACGCGGCGGCCAGGGCACCGTCGAGCCGGTCCTTTTCGATCGCCAGACGGTGCACAATGGCGCCCGCGGCAGCGTCTTCGTCGCGTAACGGCGCGATGGCGTTTTGCGCCTCCAAAGCCTCCGTCGAGGCGACGGCGGCGGCGCGGCCGGCGATCTCCGCATCTCCTCGCGCCTTGATGGCCTCGGCTTCCGCATCGGCTAACTGTCCCACCGCCTGCCGCCAACGCGCGTGCAGCACCGCACTTTGCAGATTGCGGATTTCCGCCGCCAGCTTCTTGTACTTTGCCGCCGCCCGCGCCTCACGGCGCAGACGCGCCAGATTGGCTTCAATTTCGCCGGCCAAATCTCCCAGCCGTTCCAAGTTGGTTTCAGCGGCCCGCACTCGCAATTCAGCTTCGTGTCGCCGTCCATACAGGCCAGACACTCCGGCCGCCTCTTCCAAAATCCGCCGCCGGTTCTGCGGTTTGGCGGCGATCAATTCGGAAATCTGACCCTGGCGGACCAGGGCGGGGGAATTGGCGCCCGTGGAGGCGTCGGCGAACAGCAATTGGACGTCGCGGGCCCGCACTTCGGTCCCGTTGATTCGAAAGGTGGAGCCCGCCCCGCGATCAATTCGCCGCGTGATCTCCAACACCGGATACTCATTGAACTTGGCTGGAGCATTGCGGGCGGCATTGTCGATCGTAAGCTTGACCTCGGCGTGATTGCGCGCCGGTCGCCCGCCCGACCCGGCGAAAATCACATCGTCCATACCCTCGCCCCGCATGGCCTTGGCCGACGCGGCGCCCATGACCCATCGCATCGCTTCAAGCAGGTTGGATTTGCCGCAACCATTGGGCCCGACGACGCCGGTCAAGCCCGGCTCGATCAAAAAATCCGTGGGCTCGACAAAGGATTTAAACCCGGTCAGACGCAGTCTGGAAAACCGCACGCCCCGACCCGCCGGCTATCGACGAGCGCCGACGATGGCGGCGTCGAGATCGGCGAGGCTGACATGACCTTCCAGCTTCTGGCCGTTTACAAAAAACGTCGGCGTGCCGGTGACGCCATGCGCGGCGGCGTCAGCCTGAGTGCGATCGTCCATAGCGGTCAACGCGGCAGCGTCGTTCAGACAGGCGGTAAAACGCGTCGCGCTCAAGCCGGCGTCGTTGGCTATGCCCAGCAGGATACCGAGGCCGTGCTCTTTGACGATGTCGTCCTGCCTGGCGAAGATCGCGTCGACGACTTGGAAATATCGTTTTGGGCCCGCACAACGCGCCGTCAAAAACCCGGCGGCGGCGAGAGTCGGCTCGCCGGTCAACATTTCATGCAACACGAACCGCACCTTGCCCCTGGCGATATATTTCGCCTTCAGCGCCGGATACACCTCACGCGCCCAATCGGCGCAGTGTGAACAGCCGACCGAAGCATATTCGATCACCGTCACCGGCGCTTTGGGGCTGCCCAGCGCCATGTCGGCGGATGTTGGCGCGGCTCTCGCGTACGCGGCGCCGACCGCCATCATCCATACAGCGGCGAGTAAGGCGTGTCCGCCTCGTCTCACGAACCAGCCTTCGCGGCGCCTTCCGCTTCAGCAATAGCGGCGTCCATTTGCGGCATCGGCATTTCGCCGCTGGCATAGACCTTGCCATTGATCACGAAGGTCGGAGTAGAGTTGATCTTATCGTTGTCGATATAGTGCTGCCACCGCGCATTGATCGCGTCGAGCGACTTTTGATCATTGATGCAAGCGTCGAATTGCGCCTCGGTTAGCCCCGCCGATTTGGCGATATTTAAGAGAATGCCGCGCGGCTGACTCGAACTGAGGATGTCGGTCTGGGCGCGGTATATAGCGTCCACCACCTGAAAATACTTGTCCTTGCCCGCGCAACGCGCGGTCAAAAAGCCCGCCGCGGCGACTGCCGGATCGTGCACCAAGGCCTCGCGAGCGATATAATGAACCTTGCCCGTGTCGATGTATTTAGTTTTGAAGGCCTGGAACACGTTGATGTTCCAATCGGCGCAGTGCGGACAGGCGACCGAGGCGTACTCAACCACGGTAACCTTGGCTTTGGGATTGCCCAGCGACATATCGTCGGAGGTTACTGCCGTACTCACCGGCTTTTGACAGGCGCCCAAGGTGGCGGCGATAGCAAGGCCGGCAATAAGCGCAACGAAAGACCGCATGCTTGATACCCATCCAAAACGAGTTCACCGAGACGGCGCGTCCAGCGCGATTCTCTAAACGACGCGCGCTAGGTCCTTGTGACGCACCAAGGCGCCCTTGCGCAAGTTTCGCGTGTGTTAAGTTTTTGGCCCTGAGCCATCGTGACGCAACACTTCGCGACCCAGTCGGATCAAGGCGGTTTTGAGCGCGCCTTCCGGGAAGTCCGCCAAGCCGGTCGCGAGCGATTTTTCAGCCGCCGCGTCCAGGGGACTGTGCGTGCGACGGCGGGGTTTGGCGACGGTGTCGCGTTTCGCCAGCTTTTGTAACGGACCCTGCACGATCCGCAAACGCGTCACCGCGCCGGCGCCGAGAAACAAATTAACCCGCGAGAGGATATCGGGACCCTGATGCTGGATCAGAGCGGCGGACGGGCCTTGCACGCGAATTTCCAGCGCGGCGCCTTCGCCACCGCGCATTTTGATCAGCTTATTGGGTTCAGTGCGCCTGGCCAAAGCCTCGCCGACAATCTCGGTCCAGCGCGCCTTCAGGCCCTCGCTCCCTTGCCCAAAACGCGCATCAAGCGCCTTGACCGTTTTGGTTAAAGACCGCCCGACCACGGCAAGCGGTGCGCGCGGGGGTCGCGTGCGTTTGGCCGTCAAAATGCGAGCGGCTTCTTCCATCGAGGGAAGCGGGCGAACCATGAATGGATGTATAGCGCCTCCCATGACGAGAGTCTCACCGATCGATAGGCGCGCCCGTCTGCTGGCTTGGTACGATCAAAACCGGCGCGATTTGCCGTGGCGCGGGCCGCCGGGAGTGCGCGTCGACCCGTATCGTGTCTGGTTGTCGGAGATCATGCTCCAGCAGACGACCGTGCCGCATGCGACGCCATATTTCCTGACCTTCGTCGCCCGCTGGCCGGCCGTGGGTGACTTGGCGGCGGCCGACGACGCCGACGTCATGGCGGCCTGGGCGGGCCTGGGGTACTACGCCCGAGCGCGAAATCTGCTGGCTTGCGCTCGGGTCGTCGCGCGGGACCTCGGCGGGGCGTTCCCCGCCAACGAGGCAGCCCTACGCGCCCTCCCGGGTATCGGCGACTATACCGCCGCCGCCATTGGCGCCATCGCCTTTGATTTGCCCACCAACGTCGTTGACGGCAATGTCGAGCGGGTGATGGCGCGTTTGCTCGCCGTCGAAGCTCCGCTGCCCGCGGCCAAACCGGCGCTTAGACGCCTCGCCGCCGAATTTGTGACCACCCATCGTCCCGGCGATTGGGCGCAGGCCTTGATGGACCTCGGTTCCGGCGTTTGCCGTCCCAAGTCGCCGGTGTGCCCCTTGTGCCCTCTGAACAGCGACTGCGCCGCCCGCCGCTTGGACGCGACGCATGTTTATCCGCGCCGCACGCCCAAGGCCGCGAGCCCGCACCGGCACGGCGTCGTTTATCGGATGATCCGCCACGGCCAAGTGGCCCTCGTCCGCCGACCGCCGCGCGGACTGTTAGGGGGGATGCTGGCCATGCCCACCACCGCGTGGCGTGCGGAGCCGTTTTCAACCACCGAGGCGCTGGCCGCCGCTCCAACGGTCGCCGACTGGATCGAAACGGGAACCGTCGACCACGTGTTCACGCACTTTTCGCTGACGTTGCGGGTGTTTGCCGCGGACGTGGTTGCAGGGGACGGCGCCCCCTGGGTGTGGGCGCCCCTGTCCGAAGCCCTCGTCAGCATCCCCTCTCTTTTCGCCAAGGCGTTAAAATAGCGAGGTCTACGCCCCCACAGAAGAACGAAAGTTCTGCATGAGTGTGCGGAAAAGCAAAAATCTGAGGGCCCGATCGCGGCTTAAACGCCCATTTCCGCCCTGACCTTCGCCCGCAAAACATCGATCGGGGCCAGACCCTTATCCGTCCGGATATGCCAAAACGTCCAGCCGTTGCAGGCGGGTTGGCTTTGGGCGATGGCGCCCATTTTGTGGATCGAACCGGTCAGGTCGCCGACCATTAAGCTGCCGTCGGCGCGGACGCGGGCGGGGCGGCGCCCTTGAGGGTCCCACAGCGTGTCGCCGGGGCTCAAAAGGCCCGCCTCAACGATCTGGCCAAATGGGATGCGCGGTTCGGATCTCTTAGAGCCGGTAACGTCCAGGTCCGCCGTCGCGGTCGGGATGACCTTGTCGATGCGAGCGCGCGCGAGGTCAACGTATTTTTCTTCGCGCTCGATGCCGATGAACCGGCGGCCCAGGCGCTTGGCCACCGCGCCGGTCGTGCCGACGCCGAAAAATGGATCGAGGATCACGTCACCCGGCCGGGTCGAAGCCATGATCACCCGGTGCAGAAGGGCCTCTGGCTTTTGCGTCGGATGACCCTTGGCGCCGGTCTCGTCCTTGACGCGCTCTTCACCGGTGCACAGCGGCAAGCTCCAGTCGGAGCGCATCTGCAATTCGTCATTTGCCATCTTCATGGCATCGTAGTTGAAAGTATAGCGGCGGGCGCCGCGTGATTTTGTCGCCCAAATAAGGGTTTCGTGGGCGTTGGTGAAACGGGTGCCCTTGAAATTGGGCATGGGGTTGGCCTTGCGCCAAATCACGTCGTTAAGGATCCAAAATCCGGCGTTTTGCAGGGCGTTCCCAACGCGGAAAATATTGTGATACGAGCCAATCACCCAGATCGCGCCGTCGTCCTTGAGCACCCGCCGCGCCGCCGCCAGCCAAGCGACGGTGAAAGCGTCATAGGCCTCGAACGAGGCGAACTGGTCCCAGTGTTGATCGACCGCATCGACCTTGGAGTTGTCCGGTCGCGTCAGGTCGCCGCCCAATTGCAGGTTATATGGCGGATCGGCGAAGACGAGATCGACGGATTTCTCCGGCAAACGCGCCATTTCGTCGATGCAATCGCCAATAACAATCCTATCGAATGCGGGCGTTTTGTCTAAACCAAGCGCCATGGGTCCTCCAGGGTGACTTGGCAATTTGACGCCGCGGCGTGAAGGCCGGGTTAACACCCCGCAGTTGGCGCCTGAACCGTTCGACCGCTACCGCCGCCTAAAACCACCCCTTGATCTTGAACCACACCGTCGGGATCAAGGCGCTGATCAGGATGGCGGCTAAGCCGTATTGATAGCCGAATGACCAGCCGTATTCGGGAATATTGTGGAAATTCATTCCGTAAATACCCGCCACAAGGGTCGGCGGGATGCCAACGATGGAGACAATGGTCAGGATCTTGAACGTGTCGTTTTGAGCAATGCTGATCAAGCCCATCATGGCGTCGAGGATGAATTGCACCTTGTTAGCAAGATGCTCCTGATAGTCACCCAGTGCGGTTATATCCTCACGCAGGCTCATTAACCGCGCCTTGACATCGTGATCGACGTCGGCGGAAATCGATTGATCGACGAAGGCGACCACGCGTCCCAGCCCTAACAAGACATCGCGCACTTCCGATAACCGATTACCCAGCGAGCCCACCTGCCGCAGTTGAATACGTAACAGCCGATTGGCGCGGATCGCGCGGCGACCTTTGGAATCGTCGCTATGGAAGGCGGTGGCGGAAAGGGTGTTGAGGTCCTCGGCGCGGCGTTCGAGGCCGTCGGCGATACGCCCGACGATCTCCTGGCAAAGATCGGCGAACACTTCGCAGCCGGGGTGACGGCCGAAGGTTCGATCCGCGAACCTTTCCGCCACCGCATCAAACGCCGGCAACGCAGTGAAGCGTAGCGTAACGAGTCGATCGTGGCTGAGCACAAAGCCGATCGGCGAGACCGACATATCGTCGAGCGAACGTCGCGCCGCCGTCGGCGTACTCATGTACAAGGTATCGCCCTCCCGCCGTAGTCGCCGCGACGGCTCTATTTCTTTTAGCGAGGCCAAGATCGGCACGGGGGCGCCGATGATGCCCTCGACCCGCGCCGACTCGTCTGGTGTCGGCTCAAGAAGATCAAACCAAACGGCATCGACGCTTTCCCCGTTCGGGCCGAGAGCGGGATAGATGCTCAACATAATCGGCTCGCGCTCCTCGGGATGACCAAACGCGTTCTACGGGCGCGCGTCGGCGATTGAAAGTCAGGGCAACACGCACGGGCCTTGCTTCATTTGCTATGATAGGCGAGGGCGAGAGACCTCAAGGCGCCTGCATTCCGAACTGCAGTCTGGCTAACTTCGCATACAGGCCGCCGCTGGCCGCCAGTTCGGCATGGACGCCGGTTTCCACCACCCGGCCTTGATCCATCACCACGATGCGGTCAGCTTTGAGGACGGTAGCGAGACGATGGGCGATCACCAGTGTCGTGCGACCGCTCATGGCGTCGTGCAGCGCGCGCTGCACCAGACGCTCATTCTCGGCGTCAAGCGCGCTCGTGGCTTCGTCGAGGAGCAAGATCGGAGCGTTGCGAACCAGGGCGCGAGCGATCGCTACGCGTTGACGCTGACCGCCCGATAGTGTTTTGGCGCGTTCGCCAAGAGGGGTCTCCAATCCCTGCGGCAGGACCGCGAGGAAGCCATCGGCTTCGGCGGCGCGC
>JANXWN010000397.1 GCA_025351125.1 Caulobacteraceae bacterium
GACCCGCATTTTTCGCGTTTACGGCGAAGAGCGGCAGGCCAGGCGGGTCGCTGGCGCGATCATGCGGCGGCGCGCCGAGTCGCCGTTTCACCGCACGCTCGATCTCGCCGACGTGGTGGAGCGGGCGCTGGGCGGACGGCGCGGCGCGAAAATTCATCCCGCGACCCGGGTTTTCCAAGCCCTTAGAATCGCGGTTAACGAGGAATTAACGGAACTTGAAGCGGGGTTGGTCGCCGCCGAACGCAGCCTGAAGGTCGGAGGTCGGTTAGCCGTCGTGAGTTTTCATTCGTTGGAAGACCGGATCGTGAAGGCCTTCCTGACCACGCGCGCCGGACGTTTGGGCGCGCCGTCGCGGCATTTACCGCCGCGCGTCGCCGAACAGGCGCCAAGCTTCACGCTGCTGCACAACGGCGCGCGGGCGCCGACGGACTTCGAAACCGCCGCCAATCCGCGTTCGCGATCCGCCAAGCTGCGCGCCGCCACCCGCACCGACGGGCCGGTGTGGAGGATCGCCGCATGAGTATCGGTCAAATCCTCACCCGCCGCGTGCGCGGCGTTCGCATCGTCAACCTCGTCGCCTTGACGGTGCTCGTGGCCTTGGCGGTGACCAGCTATGCGCTCAAGACCATCGCCGAAGCGCAGGGCGTCGACACCGCCGATGTGCAAAGTCAGATCGTTCAGGAAGGCAAGCGCATTCGCCTGCTCAAAGCGGAATTGTCGCATCTGGAGGGACCGGGCCGGATCGAACGGCTCTCGACCCAATATCTCGGTCTTGCGCCTATCGATCCCAAACGCGAGATCGACGCCGAAGACTTGGCGCGCGTGGCGCAATCGGGCGCCGCTCCTCAGATCGCCGCGCGATGACGACCGCCGAACCGCCGTTCGACGATGCCCCGCCCACCCGCTCTTGGCCGAGTTGGGCCGGCCTGGCCCGCCGCCTGCAATGGCCCGAGCGGGCGTTCGAGCGCGCGCGCGCCTCGGGAAAAGCCGAAGACGACACCCGACTGCGAATTTTCTTCGTCATGGCTCTGTTCGCGGCCGGGTTTCTGACGCTCGGCATCGTCGCCACCCGCGCCGCTTTGTTTTCAGGCCTGGATCTGGGCCCGGCCGTGAGCGCCTTGGCGCCCAAGGCCCGGGCCGACGTGGTGGATCGTAACGGCGAAATTCTGGCCATGGATTTGGTGCATTACGGGCTCTATCTGCACCCACGCGAGGTGTCCGATCACGCCGCGACGCGGGCGGCCCTGTTGACGGCGCTGCCGACCCTTTCGGCCACGCGCCTCGATGCGGTGCTGAACGGCGATCACCCGGAGGACTATGTGATCGGCGGCCTGACGCCGGAGCAAAAGACCCGGGTGCACGATCTGGCCCTGGCCGGTGTGGTGTTTCAGGAAGAAGGCGGCCGCGCCTATCCGTTGGGCGACACCGGCGCCCACGTCATCGGCTTTGCCGGCAAGGACGGTACCGGTCTCGCCGGGGCCGAGCGCGCGTTCGATGCGCCGATCCGCGCCGCCGAGGGCAAGTCTCCCATCAGCTTGGCGATCGACCTGCGGGTGCAAGGCGCCTTGCAGGACGAACTTACCGCCGCCGGCGATCATTTTTCAGTCCTCGATGCGGTCGGAATGGTGGTCAATGTGCGCACCGGCGAGATTCTCGCCATGGCCAGCTATCCGGCCTTTGATCCCACCGCGCCGGGCAAGGCCTCGCCGGCCGCCATGGTCAATCACGCCGCCGCCACCGTTTATGAGCCCGGATCGGTGTTCAAGGTGTTTACCTTGGCGATGGGCTTGGATTCCGGCGTGGCGACGGTGGATCGGATGTTCGACGTGCACACGCCGCTGGTTCTTCCGGGCCAAATTATCCACGATTACGACAAGGGCGACCGGGTCCTGCCGTTGTGGGAGGTGTTTACCCACTCGTCCAATATCGGCGCGGCGCGACTGGCGCTTTTGGCGGGCGCCGATCGGGTCGATCATTATTGGCGAGCCTTCGGCCTTTACAACGCCGCGCCCAGCGAATTGGTGGAATCGGCCCGCCCGCTCTATCCCAAACGCCTGTCGGAAAACGCCGTGGCGACGATGGGCTTCGGCCACTCGATCTCGGTCAGTCCTCTGGCCATCGCCACCGGCATGACGTCGATCTTGAACGGCGGCATCTATCGTCCGTTGACGCTGCGCAAGCTGGAGGCCGGCCAAGCTCCGGCGCCGGGACGTCGGGTGATTCAGGAATCCACCTCTCGCACCATGCTCAATTTGATGCGCCTCAACGTCACCAACGGCACGGGCCGCAAGGCGGACGTCAACGGTTATCGGGTTGGCGGCAAAACCGGCACGGCGACCAAGCTGGTCAATGGCCGCTATGGCGAGGGCCATTCGAAAAACCTCGCTTCGTTCGCGTCGATATTTCCCACCGACGGCCCGCTCAATTCGGATCGGTATTACGTTCTGATCATGATGGACGAGCCCAAACCGACGGCGGAAATCGGCGGCTTCACGACCGGCGGGATGGTTTCGGCGCCGATCGCCGGCCGGGTCATACAGCGGATCGCGCCGTTCCTCGGCGTGCGTCGGGTGGCCGTCATCGACGATGGCAAGGCAAAATCCGCCGTCCCGGACACCAGCGATCTGACGGGCGGCGAACGATGAGGGCGCAGCGCCTCTCCGATCTGCTGCAACGCGACCTGGCCAACGATCCGGTCATCGTTGGCGTCACGGCCGACAGCCGCAAGGTTCAACCCGGATATTTGTTCGCCGCCTTGCCCGGATCAACCGCCGACGGCAAGAGTTTCGTCCCCGCCGCCATTGCGCGCGGCGCCGTCGCGGTCATCGCCAACGACGACCTGCCGGGTCTGAGCGCGCCGGTGGTGCGGGTCGGCGACGCGCGCCGCGCCTACGCCATGGCCGCCGCCGCGTTTTTCGGCGCTCAACCCAAGTTTTGCGTGGCGATCACCGGCACCAACGGCAAGACCTCCGTGGCGGGCTTTTGCCGACAGATCTTCGCCGCCGCCGGACACGCCGCCGCCAGCATGGGCACCCTTGGCGTCCGCGCGGGTGACGAACAACTGACCCCGCCGGGCTTGACCACGCCGGATGCCGCCGACGTGGCGGCGATGCTGGCGACGCTGGCGCAACGCGGCGTGACCCACCTGGCGTTGGAAGCGTCGTCGCACGGTATCGATCAACGCCGCCTAGATGGCGTGACCCTGGCGGCGACCGGATTTTTGAACCTCACGCAAGACCATCTCGACTATCACGGCACGATGGGGGCCTATCGCGCCGCCAAATTGCGCCTGTTCGAGGACTTGGCGCCGCGCGGGACGACGGCGGTGCTCAACGCCGACAGCGAGGCGTTTGGCGCCTTCGCGGCGGCGGCGGTCACCAACGGTCTCAGCGTGATGAGCGTCGGCGCGATGGGCGAAGCTCTGACCTTGGCGGCGCGCGCGGTGACGCCAAACGGCCAGCGACTGACGATCAAGGCGCACGGCGTCTCGCGGCAGATTGTTATACCGCTGGCGGGAGCTTTTCAGGTCTCCAACGCCCTGGCGGCCGCTGGTCTGGCCATCGCGGTGGGCGTGCCGGCCGATACCGCCTTGAGCGCGCTGGAAAAACTCGTCGGCGCGCCGGGGCGTTTGCAGGCGGTGGGGCGAGGCCGGCGCGGTGGCGAGGCCTATGTCGATTACGCCCACACGCCGGACGGTCTGGCGACGGTGCTGGCCGCGCTTCGCCCGCACGCGAGCGGCAAGTTGATCGTTGTGTTCGGCGCGGGCGGTGATCGCGATCGCGGCAAACGACCGCTGATGGGCGCCGTCGCCGCCGATCTCGCCGACATCGCCATCGTTACCGACGATAATCCCCGGTCGGAAGACCCCGCCGCCATCCGCGCCGAGATTCGCGGCGGCGCTGCGGGGCTGACGGAAGTTCCGGGTCGCTTGGCCGCCATCGCGGCCGGCGTGGCGCATCTGCACGACGGCGACATTTTGGTGGTGGCCGGCAAGGGCCACGAGCAAGGTCAAATCATCGGCGCCGAGGTCTTTCCCTTCGACGACGTGCGTGAAACCTGCATCGCTTTGGGCCTGGAAGCGCGGCCGTGACCGCCCCCTTATGGACCTCGACGCGAATCGCCGAAGCCGTTGACGGGCGCGCGGATGCGGAGCCGTTCAACGTGACGGGCTTGACTATCGACAGCCGCGAGGTGACGCCGGGCGACCTGTTCGTCGCCTTGCGCGCCGAGCGAGACGGTCACGATTTCGCCAGTGCCGCCCTGGCGAACGGCGCGGTCGGCGTGTTGAGCGAGCGGGCGATCGGCGGTCCGGCGATTATCGTCGACGATAGCTTGCGAGGCCTGCGCCGATTGGGCGAGGCGGCGCGGGTGCGGGCGGGCGGCGCGCGGCGCGGCGCGATCACCGGCTCAGTCGGCAAGACCAGCGTTACGCAAGCCGTCCGCGCCGGCCTCGAGCGCGCCGGTCGGGCGCACGGTTCGGTGAAATCCTACAACAACCATATCGGCGTGCCCTTGACCCTGGCGCGGATGCCCGCCGACACCGAGCGCGCCGTGTTCGAAATCGGCATGAACCACGCCAATGAAATCGCACCCTTGGTCCGGCTCGTTCAGCCGCACGCGGTCGCTATCACCACGGTCGAAGCGGCTCACGTGGAAAACTTCGTCGACGGCGAGGCCGGGGTCGCGCACGCCAAGGCGGAAATTTTCGAGGGTTTGGAGCGTGGCGGAATCGCGGTGCTCAACGGTGACAATCGGTGGTTCGACACCCTCAAGGCCGAAGCGCGTCGTCATGGCGCCAAGCTGCGCGTGTTCGGCGCCGCCCATCGCGCCGACGCCGAACTTCTGCGCTTTACCCCGGCGCCCGGCGGGGCTTCGGTCGAAGCGCGTTTCGATGGGAAATTGATCGAATTTCCGATTCTGCAATCGGCCCCGCATTGGGGTCCGATGAGTCTTTGCGCGCTTTTGATGCTGCAGGCGCTCTTTTCCTGTCCGGCGGAAAAAGCTTTTCTCGACGCGAAAAAAGTTACCGGAAAAGAACTCGCCTACCGGATCAAAGACTGGGCGTCGATTAAGTCAGATGCGAGCCCAGAGTCCGGTTTCAACGACCAGGACGAGCCGTATCTCAAGCGCGAACCACGCCAGCGTTCAAAAGACGCGCCCTTCGATACGCTGGACGAGTTGCGCCTAATTGAAGGCTGGGACGACGAAATCCAGGCGGTTTTTGCGCCTTTCATTACGGTTTTTCCGTTTCAGCAAAAGTCGGGCGACAGCCACAAACTCAACATCAATACGGCGTCCCGCTCCCTCCTCGGTTGCTTGTTCCCGGAGGCCAAAGGCGATTGCTCCGAAAAATCGACGATGGCGCTCAAAAAGCGGGACGGCAACAAGACGACGCT
>JANXWN010000401.1 GCA_025351125.1 Caulobacteraceae bacterium
TGTACCGACACCATTATTCGTCAGGTCGGCGACATCGGGCGAATGGTCGACGAATTTTCCGCCTTCGCCCGCATGCCGGCGCCGCGTTTCGCGCCGCACGACGCCGCCGAATTAGTGCGCCAAGCCGTTTTCGCGCAGCGCGTGGCCGATCCGCGCATTGTCATCGAGGTTGCTGGTGACCAATCGCCGATTATGTTGGTTTGTGACGGTCGCATTGTTGGTCAGGCCTTGGCCAACGTCCTGAAAAATGCCGGCGAAGCCATCGAAGCCCGAACGGCCGCTGCGGCGCCGATCGGCAGGATCGACGTTCGTCTGGTGACCCGTGACGACCAAGTCGACATTATTGTTGACGATAACGGCGTCGGCCTTCCGGCCCAAAATCGCCATCGCTTGACCGAGCCCTACGTGACGACGCGGATAAAAGGCACCGGATTGGGCCTCGCGATCGTTCAGCGCATCTTGGAAGATCACGGCGGTCATTTGGTGCTAGGCGATCGGACCGGGGAGGCGGCCGAAACGGTGGTCGGCGCGCGCATCGTTTTGTCATTTCCGCTGGGCGATCCACGCAAAGTCGATGAAGCCGCACGCCTTGCAACACGACAGGAGTCGGCATGATCAGCGATATTCTGGTGGTCGACGACGAGGCAGACATCCGCGAGCTTGTCGCCGCCATCCTGCAAGACGACGGCTATGCGGTCCGCACCGCGCACAACGCCGAAGCCGCCCTGGCGTCGATCCGAGCTCGCAAACCGGCCTTGATCGTCCTGGACATTTGGATGACAGGCGGCGGAATGGACGGATTGGAGTTGCTGGATCTCGTCAAGAGCTTGGACGCGGATCTACCGGTGGTGATGATTTCGGGGCACGGAAATATCGAGACAGCGGTCAGCGCCATCAAGCGCGGCGCTTATGATTTCGTCGAGAAACCGTTCAAGTCCGACCGCCTCTTGCTGATAATCGAACGCGCTTTGGAAGCGGCCGATTTACGGCGGGAAAACAAGCGTTTGCGGACGCAGGCGATCGTTCCAGACGGCATGGTAGGCGCTTCGATGGCGTCCCAGCAGCTGCGCGCGATGATCGCCAAGGTGGCGCCCGCCAACAGCCGGGTGCTTATTTCCGGGCCGCCGGGCGCGGGTAAAGAGACCGCGGCGCGGTTGATCCACGCCGCGAGTCCCCGAGTGCGCGGCGAGTTTGTTGCTATCAGCGCCGCCGGCATGACGCCGCAGCGAATGGATTTGGAATTGTTTGGAGAAGAAGGCGAGGGGGATCGCCCGGCGCGCATCGGGGTATTCGAGCGCGCGCATGGCGGCACGCTGTATATCGACGATATCGCCGACATGCCGCGCGAAACTCAGAGCCGTATTTTACGTGTTTTGGTGGAGCAACGTTTCCGCCGGGTCGGCGGCGCGCAGGACGTTCAAGTCGATGTGCGCGTCGTGTCGTCTACCTCGCGCGATCTTACCGACGAAATCGCCGCCGGTCGCCTACGGGAAGATTTGTTCCACCGCCTCAACGTCGTTCCACTGCGGGTGCCGGGTCTAGCCGAACGTCGCGAGGATATTCCCGCCTTAATCGACTACTATTTAGACCGTCTCAGCACGGCTTCCGGCCTTCCGAAGCGTCGCTTGGCCGCCGACGCCTATGCTACCTTGCAGGTGCAAGCGTGGCCGGGAAACGTCCGACAACTGCGCAATGTGGTGGAGCGGATTCTAATTTTGGCCATCGGTGATCCTGATCACCCGCTCAGCGCCGACATGCTGCCCTCCGAGGCGTCGGCGACCCCGCCGACGGGAGGACTGGGCGCCGAGCGAATTATCGCCCTGCCGCTACGCGAGGCGCGCGAACTGTTCGAGCGCGAATATTTAGACGCTCAAATAATGCGCTTCGGCGGAAATATTTCACGAACGGCCGCTTTTATCGGCATGGAGCGATCAGCCCTGCATCGCAAACTCAAGTCGCTCAGCTTCAGCGCCCATCCCTCGGTGGACGAGGCTCTCGACTGATGGGTCGGATTGCCTACGTCAACGGTCGGTTCGTTCGCCATGCCCAGGCCGCCGTCCATATCGAGGATCGCGGATATCAGTTCTCTGACGGGATCTATGAGGTGTGGGCGGTGTTTGGCGGCGAACTGGCCGACCCCGCGGGCCATTTTACCCGCCTGGCGCGCAGCCTGGGTGAACTACGCATACCCGCACCGATGAGCGACGCCGCCTTGCGTATCGTTTTGGCCGAAACCGTGCGCAAAAACCGGATAAGCAACGGCTTGGTCTATCTGCAAGTGACCCGCGGCGTAGCGCCGCGCGATCACCCGTTTCCGGATCCGCCGCCGCCGCCGGCCATCGTCGTCACCGCCAAGGCCGTCGATCCGATCGCCGCCGAGCGTCGCGCCGCCAATGGCGCCGCCGTCGTTACCCTGCCGGAAAATCGCTGGGGACGGTGCGATATCAAAACCATCGGACTGTTGCCCAATGTCCTGGCCAAACAGGCGGCGCGCGAGGCGGGGGCGGTCGAGGCTTGGTTTGTCGATGATTTAGGGTTGGTCACCGAAGGAGCCTCCAGCAACGCTTGGATCGTCGACGCCGACGGGTTTCTCCGCACCCGCGATATTCAGGCCAATATTCTCCGCGGCGTAACGCGCGACAGCTTGCTGTCGCTGATTGGAGAGCTTGGGTTGGCCGTCGATCAGCGCGCCTTTACCCCTCAAGAGGCGAAATCGGCCAAGGAAGCCTTTATTACCGGCGCCGGAACTTTGGTTTTGCCCATTGTGAAGATTGACGGCGCCATTGTCGGCGATGGCTCGCCCGGACCCGTGGCGAAACGCTTGCGCGCTCTCTATATCCACAATGCGCGGCGTGAGGGTGTTTGATCACGTCCAAATGCAAGACCGCGTAGCATAACAACTCCGGAGAGAGGCTCTCGTGTCCAACGAAAAAAAACAAAACCTTCAGGACGCTTTCCTGAACGCCGTGCGCAAAGCACACACGCCGGTGACGATTTTTCTCGTCAACGGTGTCAAACTTCAGGGGGCGGTGAGCTGGTTCGACAACTTCTGCGTTCTTTTGCGGCGCGATGGTCAAGCCCAGCTCGTCTATAAGCACGCAATTTCCACAATCATGCCCAGCGCGCCCGTGCAACTCTATGAGCCGGCGGAAGATGACGAGGAAGATTGAAGTCTAAATCCGTCGATCACCGCGCGCCGGACCAAGCGGCGCTTGTCATTCACCCAGTGCGCCCGAGGGGCGAAGCCGTGCGTGACCCTCACGTTCGCCTAACCGAAGCGGTCGGTTTGGCGGCGGCTTTGGACCTCAATGTCGTCGAGGCGATCGTCGCTCCGCTCCGAACCTTGTCGTCGGCCGCGCTGTTCGGCAAGGG
>JANXWN010000299.1 GCA_025351125.1 Caulobacteraceae bacterium
CTGACCTGTTTCATTGGCGGTACTTATGTCCATTGCCGAATAGGGCTTCCCACCCGCCCAATAGGCCAGCATCCGTCCCTTGCAATCGAGCGGTCGCATCAGCCGGATTACGCCGTTCGCCAAGTCGTATTCTACGTCCCACAGGCTCCAAATATTTTGGCCCAACACGCCCACAAGACCCCGATCAACATCGGTGCCGCCAACGATGAACTCGACATTGGAGATCGGTGCATCCGCCAGTGTGAAGGTCTTAACCGTGGCGAGCGCGATCGTGGCCGAACCGTTCACGCCCACGAGCCGCCCGCCGGGTATGGCTTGAAGCTTCAGTCCCAGCCGTCGGGCGCTTGTCGGCGAAATGCCGCTGTAAAAAGCGCCGCTGTCGGCCAAAAATTTAACCGTAGTTCCATTGATCTTCGCCTCGACGTGAGGTCGAAGATCCGACATCGTCACCGGCAATTCCGCGATAGTCTCGATGCGGCAGTCAGCGAATGCCGCCAAGCCACTCATTGCGGCGCCCAGCCCCGCCGCCATCGCCAGTACCGTCCGCTTCCCCATGAAACGAGTTAACGCGCCAGTTGCGCCGCCCGTCAAGGTTCCGGGGAAACGCGGATCATCAGCTTGCCGTCGTGATCGCCGGTGAACAACCGGCCCAGAGCGACAACGGCATTTTCCAGGCCGTCCTCGACGTGTGCCTTCCACTTGAGCTGTCCGGACGCGACCAGCGGTCCCAACTCGGCGAGGGCTTCGGGCGCGCGGTGCAGATAGTCGATGATGATGAAACCCTTGACCATCAGCCGGTGCATCAGGATGCGGGAAAAATCGGTCGGACCGGCCGGCACGCCATCCTTATTGTAGGTGGAGATCATCCCGCACAGCACCATGCGACCGAAATTGTTCATGCGCGAAAACACCGCGTCCATTATTTCGCCGCCGACGTTCTCAAAGTTGACATCCACGCCGTTGGGGCAAAGCCGATCCAGGGCTGCGCCGACGTCCTCGTTCTTGTAATCAATGGCGCCGTCGAAGCCGAGCCCGGCGGTCAGCCAGTCGCACTTGGCCTTGCCGCCGGCAATTCCAATAACCCGCGCGCCGCGCAATTTGGCCAACTGGCCGGCGATGGAACCGACCGCGCCGGCGGCGGCGGACACCACCACCGTCTCTCCGGCTTGCGGCTTGCCAATATCAATCATGCCGAACCACCCAGTCAGACCGGTGGCGCCGAGCACGCTCATAAACGCTGTCAGCGGCACGCCCGGAATGCTTGGAACGGAACTCACCGTCGCGCCGTTTGCAATGGTGTGCGTCGACCAACCGGCGAGGCCCGGGTTGACCACGTCGCCTTGCTTAAAATTGTCTGATCGCGACCGCTCCACCACGCCGATGCCGCCGCCGCGCATGGTCTCGCCGATCTGTACCGGCGGCAGGTATTGGTCCTGATCGCTCATCCAAATGCGGTTGGTGGGATCCAACGATAAATAGATGTTGCGGACGAGAACCTCGCCGTCAGCCAAATCGCGGATCGGCTCTTCGACCAGTTCCAAATCGCCCGGCGCGATCTCGCCGTGCGGACGGTGTTTAAGGATCCAGCGTTTGGCGGTGGTCATGAGAGCGTTTCCTGCGGCTTTGCAAGTCTATAGGGCGACCCCGCCCCCGACCAAGCCGTGCAACCACGAAAAGAAGGGGTGAAGTAGGTAATTTTGCACGCCGCCAATAACAATAAAGAGGATAATCGGCGAAAAATCGAGCCCCCCCATGGCGGGTAATATCCGCTGGATCGGCCGCAAAATCGGTCGCACGATTCCGTCCAGCGCACGCGAGACGCGGTAAACAAACTGATTACGCAAGTTGACGATGTCAAAGGCGATCAACCAACTGAGGATTGCATAGGCGATGATGATAAATTTCACCAAGCTGAGCAGCGCGTCGATGATGAATTCGGCGAAGTTCAGAAGTTCGTGCATGAGGGTCCCGGCGCGGCGTCAGCCCAATTACCTAAGCCGCCCCCCGGCGCCGCGCAAGCCGGACCGCGTTCTTGACTTCACCACCCTCGATCCCTTATCTCCCGCCTCCCCCCGTTGTCCGGGAAGGGGCCGTAGCTCAGATGGTAGAGCGCCTCGTTCGCAATGAGGAGGTCTGGGGTTCGATTCCCCACGGCTCCACCAACGGTTTCAGTCATTTAGGTGACCGCGCGCCAGGGTTGGCAGCCCCCCAACGCAGGACAGGCTCTACCAACAAAGGGGGCGCCCGCCGCGCGGTTTTCGGTGGGGCGGCGTCCCCTACCGCTCGGGTGACGCCGAGTCGCTTCCCCCGGAAGGGAATGAGAAAGGCGGCTTTGCTAGCGCGGGGTCATGAACGAATTGACACATTATCGTTAGGCGGGTGAGCAGCCGTTAAATCGTTTCTAGACTACAAATTTTCGTCAGCAAACGAATCGCTCTTCTCATCGTCGCGCGTGCGGTTTATACGAGTTGTTGACTTATGCTCAAGTTAAGCATAAGTGTCCACGCTGACCCTGCAAATTGGGCGATTAGCGGGTTTTGAGGGATTAGGAAATGCTCAATTTGAGCATAAGGGTGCGGTGATGGCGGACGGGTCGATGACCTTGGCGTTCACCTCGGCGGTTGAAGCCGAGACAGCGGCGATTTGGCAAAAGGTCAGCGCTAGGATCACGCCGATGGAATGGCGTTTGCAAGCGCCTCTGATCGCAAAAATAAACCGCCTGAAGACCGAGAAAAACGCCGTCATTCTGGCGCATAACTATATGACCCCAGAGATCTTTCACGGCGTCGGCGACTACGTCGGCGATAGTCTGGGTTTGGCGCGGGAAGCGGCGCGCAGCCGCGCCAAGATTATCGTGCAGGCCGGCGTGCACTTCATGGCCGAGACGTCGAAGGTTTTATGTCCCGAAAAGACGGTGCTGATTCCTGATGTTCTCGCGGGATGCTCGCTGGCCGCGTCGATCAGCGCCGCCGACGTGCGCTTGATCAAACAGCGCTACCCGGGTCTGCCGGTTGTCACCTATGTCAACACCACGGCGGCGGTAAAGGCCGAAACCGATGTCTGTTGCACCAGCGCCAACGCCGTACAAGTGGTCGAAATGGTCGCGCGCGAATGGGGCGTGGATCGGGTCATCCTGTTGCCAGATGAATTTCTCGCCCGAAATGTCGCTCGCCAAACGGAAATTGGTATTATCGCTTGGCAGGGTCGCTGCGAGGTGCACGAGCGCTTCACCGTCGATGACATCGCCGAAATCCGCGCCTCCTGGCCGAATGCGGAAATTCTCGCCCACCCGGAATGCCCGGCTGACGTGATCGCGGCGTCGGATTTCGCCGGCTCGACGGCGGCGATGAACGACTATGTCAAGACGCGTAAACCCAAACAGGTGGTGTTGATCACCGAATGCTCCATGGCCGACGACGTCGCCTGCGATGTACGCGAGACCGAGTTCGTGGGGCCGTGCAATTTGTGTCCGCACATGAAGCGCATCAGCCTGGAAAATATTTACCAAGCCCTGTTGCACGATCGCTACGAGGTCACCGTCGATACGGCGATCGCGGACCGCGCCCGCGCGGCGGTGCAGCGGATGATCGACATGCCGCCGCTCGCGGTCCCGGCGCGCTACGACATGGTCAAGGCGCGTCATCATGTCGATGTGGAATTGATTTGAGAGCGTCATGTACGATCACGTCTCGCTCATAAAGAATGCCGGACCGGTCGCCTTCGACGGGGTTCTGGTGGTCGGCGCCGGCCTTGCGGGACTTTCCGCCGCTTTGGCCGCCGCGCCGCACCGGGTCATGGTGCTTAGCGCCTCGCCCCTCGGCGAGGATTGCGCGTCGGCTTGGGCGCAGGGCGGGATGGCCGTGGCTCTCGATGCCGGCGATTCGCCGCGTTCGCACGCCGCCGATACGCTGGCCGCCGGCGCCGGTCTGTGTAATCCGACGGCGGTCGATATCCTGACGCGGGAGGGGCCCGGCGCCGTCCGTCGGCTCGCCGATCTGGGCGCGCCGTTCGACCGCCACGCCGATGGCCGGTTCATTCAGGGTCTGGAGGCGGCGCACTCGTTCGCGCGGGTGGCCAAGGTCGGGGGAGACGGTGCGGGACGAGCGATCATGCAGGCGGTGATCGCCGCCGTGCGCGCCGCGCCGCACGTCGAGGTTCGCGAAAACGTTCGCGCGCGCGCGCTGTTGACCGACGCGGCGGGGCGGGTTCGCGGGGTTTTGGCGCAGGTCGACGGCGCCCTCACGCCAATAACCGCT
>JANXWN010000028.1 GCA_025351125.1 Caulobacteraceae bacterium
CTTGGCCGGGCCCTCTGGCGCGTCTGTACTTATGACCCTAAAAGCGGAACGCGATACACTGAGGCGGGCGATCAAGACGGGACAAATTTGGACGCCCGACGAGCCGATTTAGGGGCCCAGGCCCTTGGATTTCCGGCGACGTCGCCAATTTCACATTCAGGCGCCGACACCCGCACCGGGACCGTCGGCGCCGCCGCCGGAGATATTGATGACCACGACCACCACCGAGCCGCCCGAAGCCGAAGCTCCCGCGCCAGTCAGTGATGGACCGCTGCTCGACCTGACCGACGCCGGGGTCAAGAAATTCATCAAGCAGGCCAAGGCGCGCGGCTACGTCACCATGGACGAGCTGAATAAGGTTTTGCCGTCCGAAGAGGTGACCAGCGAGGCGATCGAAGACACTCTCGCCATGTTGTCGGAAATGGGCGTCAACGTCGTCGAAGCCGAAGACGACGCACCGGAATCCACCGAAGTGGCGCCGCGCGAGGAAACCGCCGTCGCCGAAGCGGCGGAAAAGCAAAGCGCCTTTGACCGCACCGACGATCCGGTGCGGATGTATTTGCGCGAGATGGGTTCGGTGGAATTGCTGTCGCGGGAAGGCGAAATCGCCATCGCCAAACGCATAGAAGCCGGCCGAGACACGATGATTCGCGGCTTGTGTGAAAGTGCTTTGACCTTCGAAGCTATTATGGTGTGGCGCGAAGAACTGAGCCTCGGACGCATTCTGCTGCGAGAAGTCATCGATCTTGAGCAGACCTATGGCGGTCAAGTCGCGCAGGCTCTCTCTGACGCCGCGGTGGCTGGCGAGGCGCACGACGCCGAGGCTGCGGCCGCGCCCGGGGAAGTCGACGATGAGGACGGGACGCGCGCCGCCGCCGCCGAATCCGACGATGATGACTTCGACGACGGAGCCGGTCCGACCATCAGCGCGATGGAAGGCGAGTTGCGCGAAGGCGTCATGGCGACCCTCGACGCCATTGCCGTGGAATTCGAAGCTTTTCGCCGTTTGCAGGAAAAGCTGGTCGATTATCGTCTTAAAGGTCTCGATCTGACCGATGACGACCGCACGGCCTACGAGGCGGCCACGATGACCATCGTCGGTCATCTCAAAACCTTGAAGCTCAACAACAATCGTATCGAGGCGCTGGTCGAACAGTTGTATGCGATCAACAAGCGTCTAATGGGTCTCGAAGGCCGCTTGCTGCGCGTCGCCGACAGTTACGGCATTTCGCGGCCGGAATTCTTAAAGACCTATTTTGGTTCCGAAATGGACCCGAACTGGACGGGCGCCATCGTCCAGTTGGGCGTGCGCTGGACCAAGTTCGCCGAGAACGACGCCAAGCAGATCGGTGATATCCGAAAGGAAATTGCCGCCTTGGCCTCCGAGTCCGGCGTGCCGATCGACGCCTATCGCCGCATCGTCCACACGGTGCAAAAGGGCGAGCGCGAAGCGCGTCAGGCCAAGAAGGAAATGGTCGAGGCCAATTTGCGCCTGGTGATCTCGATCGCCAAGAAATACACCAATCGCGGCCTGCAGTTTTTGGACCTGATCCAGGAAGGCAATATCGGCCTGATGAAGGCCGTCGATAAGTTCGAATATCGCCGGGGTTACAAGTTTTCCACCTACGCCACTTGGTGGATCCGTCAGGCGATCACCCGCAGCATCGCCGATCAAGCCAGAACCATCCGGATTCCGGTGCATATGATCGAGACGATCAACAAGATCGTGCGCACCAGTCGCCAGATGTTGCACGAAATCGGCCGCGAACCGACGCCCGAAGAGCTGGCCGAGAAGCTCGCCATGCCGCTCGAAAAGGTGCGTAAGGTGCTCAAGATCGCCAAGGAGCCGATCTCGCTTGAAACCCCCATCGGGGACGAAGAAGACAGCCATCTGGGCGACTTCATCGAAGACAAAAACGCCATCCTGCCGATCGACGCGGCGATCCAAAGCAATCTGCGGGAAACTACGACCCGCGTGCTGGCGTCGCTCACTCCCCGCGAAGAACGTGTGCTGCGCATGCGCTTCGGCATAGGCATGAACACCGACCATACCTTGGAAGAAGTCGGTCAGCAGTTCAGCGTCACCCGCGAACGCATCCGCCAAATCGAAGCGAAGGCCTTGCGCAAGCTGAAACACCCGAGCCGGTCGCGGAAGTTGAGGAGCTTCCTGGATAGCTGACGGGTGATTTTGGAGAGGACGATCCCACCACGACCGCCCTCGCCCTCGCCGTCTAGATCGATCAAGACCGCGCGACCCAAATAAAAACTGCGGCCGTTACCGGGGTGTTATGGTGGGCGCTTTCGTCACTAGGTGATTGTCCGGCTAGGTGGCGGACGGGTGTCTTTTGTGCGGGCTCACGCTTTACCTTCGAGGTATTTGTCGATGGTGTCGTGGAATTGGCGCAGGCGAATTTCCTGATAATTGGCCAGATTGACTTGGCCGGTTTTGGAACATTTTAAGCCTTCCTGGACAAAGGGAAGATTGCCCATATCCTGCTCGAACACATCGCCCAGAACCCCGATTTCCTTGGCCGTGGTCCACGGTTGATCGTCGTTCAGCAATGTCATCGGCACGCTATGCGGGATCGGCTGGCCGGGCGGCACGCGGGTTAGGATGCGCACCTCCATCAGGCAGTGATCGACATCCTTCCACGGGCGGAAACGATAGACGATGTTCGGCATAAAGCCGCCCCAAGGCGCGAAATTCGGAAACACGTTATAGACCAAACCGTCGAGCAATTCGGCGTCCGTGGCGTGACCATGATCGTGGCCGAAAATCTTGGTGTAATTTTCGCGCATCGCTTCGCCCAACGCCAAACGGGCCGTCGAGCCCTCCGGCACGGTCACCGCGAAGGGATCGGCCTTGGCGTCATAACTGTCGGCCGATCGACCGTTGAACTTGATGAATTCATCGACGATCCACTGCTGGGTGCGGCCTTGCGGGTCGATGTGCGGCGACATGATGCCGAACGGCACCAGATTGACGTTGATGTTATCCCCCCAGGTCCAGTAGGCGGCGTTGCAGTCACCCGTGAAGGCGAGCAGTTGCGGGTGGGTAATGATGGTGTGCCAAGCCTCCATAAAGGCCTCCATGGTCGCCTTCCAGTTGGCGGGCACCACCTTGGCGACCCAGATCGCGGTGGTGCATTCTTCGTGTTTCCAGCGTTTGAAATGCTCCGGCAGGGGGGCCAGGAATTCTTCAAGACTCGGCCCTCCAGGGTTTTCGCGCACGAAGACATAACCGCCCCACCGTCCGACTTCCGCCTCCGGAAGGTGCATTTTGTCATCGGTCAGATGGTCAAAATCCCAGCGGCACGGCATTTGCGCAAAGCTGCCGTCTTTGTTCCACGTAAAACCGTGGAAGGGGCATTGAAATTGATCGGCGGCCCCGGCTTGTGTTTTCAGCTTTCGTCCGCGGTGCAGGCAGACATTGTGAAACGCTTTGATCGAACCATCATCCTGCCGGCTGACCAGATAGGAGCGGCCGGCGTTTTCGTAGACGATGAAGTCGCCGACCTCCGGCATATCCTCTTCCCGAGCGGCGAATTGCCAGACATTTGGCCACAGTCGTTCATTCTCAAGCGCCGCGAATTGGGCGCTCGTGTAGCGGCTTGCCGCTATCGGCGCGGAACCGCGGTAGGTGTAACTCTCATGCTTCAGAAACTCAGGCACGGGCCGCCCGTCAATCTTCATCAGCTCTTCCCAGCCGATACCCGGTGAGCGATTGCCGCCGCCGATTGTCGTGTTGCCGTCAGCCATGGTGGTCAAATCCCTAAGTCAATGTTCGCAAAGTCGTTTTTAGGCATCTCACACGGTCGTTTCGCGAAAGACAAATCACCTTACCAAAAGCATGGGTTTGCGCTTCGACAAAACCTGCCCTACCGCATCTTAAGGAGGATGAATCATGGGTCAACGTCTGGACGGCAAGGTGGCGCTGGTCACCGG
>JANXWN010000425.1 GCA_025351125.1 Caulobacteraceae bacterium
GCAGCTTGCGGAAGGTGGTTCCAGATTGATTGAGCAGAGACTTCCAGCCTAACGCCTCGACCCATTTTTCAAGACGAGCCCGCTCCACGCCGACCGCCTTATAATCGTGAAACGCATAAACTATCCCATGGTCGTCCAGCCAACCGCGGGCTTTTTTCATCGAGTCGCAGGCTTTAATGCCATAGATCGTGGTGGTCATTCAGCCATTCTAGTCGCAAACAGCCAAGGGGCGGGAGTCCGAAGGGCTGCAATCTTTGTCTTTGACGAAAATCGGAAACCGCGCCACGGTTCACCTAGCAGGCGTCAAAGCGCCGGAGGAAAGCCCATGAAGCGCAACGCCGCCGTTTATACTTTCACGATTTATTTAGGCGTCGCCTCTGCCGGAGCCTCGTTGGCCAAGGTCATAAGCGTGCCTGCCGGGCTCAACGCCTCCGAACAATTGCAGACGGCGCTTATAACCGCCAAACCGGGTGACATTGTGCAACTGGGCGCCGGTCGATTTGATATTTCGGATAGCCTGTCGTTGGATGTCGCCCGGATCACCTTTCGCGGGGCCGGGCGGGATGCAACGGTCCTGGCGTTCGACAAGCAATCGACCGGCGCGGACGGCTTGTTAGTCACCGGCGACGGCGCCGTGATCGAAGATCTGTCAGTCGAAAACACCAAGGGAAACGGCATCAAATCAAAGGGGGTCGACGGCATCACCTTCCGGCGCGTGCGGGTGGAATGGACGCAAGGTCCGAAACAATCCAACGGCGCCTACGGCGTATACCCGGTCTCGTCTCAACACGTTTTAATCGATCATGTCGTGGTGAAGGGCGCGTCCGACGCCGGCATCTATGTCGGCCAATCTCGCTTTATCGTCCTGCAAAACAGCGATGCGGCGTTCAACGTCGCCGGAATCGAGATCGAAAATTGCTTCAATGCCGACGTCCACGACAATTTATCGACGCACAACGCCGGCGGGATATTGGTGTTCGACCTGCCTGGGTTGCCACAAATGGGCGGCCATTCGGTGCGGGTTTACGACAATACTATCGTCGATAACGACACGCCAAACTTTGCGCCGAAAGGCAACATCGTCGCCAAGGTTCCAACCGGAACCGGCGTGATGGTCATGGCCAACCGAGACGTTCATGTCTTTCGCAATCGGATCGCCGGCAACGCCTCGGTCGGTGTGCTGCTTGTGGCCTATCTGAACGCCTTCACCGACCCTGCTTACAACCCCCTGCCGCGCGACGTGTTTGTGCACGACAACCAGATCGGGCGAAACGGCTTCGCCCCGACGTTTGACGGCGGCGGCTTGCTCGCCAAAGCCCTTGGCGGGGCGATACCGCCCGTGATGTGGGACGGCGTCACTCGCTTTAAGACGCCTGCGGGAGTGACCTCCACGGACGTCGTGCGTTTGGTCCTCAAAGATGGGCCGATCGTCGATCTTCGCCTCGTGGATCAAGGAACGGCGATGGGAAACGCCAACCCTAGGGTCATGCCGACGTTCGGTGAGGGCGTCCTGCCGGAACCCGCGCCTGTGGTTCTGCCCGCCGCCTCATGAGTTGGCCGACGGTAGTGCGACGAGCAGCGGGGGCTCTCGCGGCGATGTGCGGCGGAGCGTTGCTGACCTTGATCGGCGGCGCGGCGTCGCCGGGTCCCGGACCCGATCGGCGCGTTATTTTGGCTGACGCGCCGGCGCCGACACTGGCGGCTTATCATTTGTTTTTGGACGACGCCGCTCGATGGCCTGATCCACGATTGATCCCGTACGCCCTCAACACACCGTTATTCAGCGATTACGCCGCTAAATCCCGCTATCTTTACTTGCCACCGGGAACACGGGCGACTTATCGCGCGGCGGGGGTGTTGGACCTGCCGATTGGCGCGGTTTTGATCAAAACCTTCTCGTTTCCGGCGGATTTGCGAGCCCCGAACCGCAACGTTCGGCGTATTGAAACCCGCCTCCTTATCCATAAAGCTGGCGGCTGGACGGCGCAAACCTACGTCTGGAACCCGGCTGGAACCGAGGCGACACTGAAGATCGCCGGCGTGCATGTCGCCGTTCACGTGACGGATTTAACCGGCGCCCCACGCGACATCGCCTACGCGGTTCCCAATGCTAACCAATGCAAGGAATGTCATGCCGTCGACGGCGTTCTGTCGCCGATCGGACCAAAGGTGGGCAATTTGAACGGGCCGTTCTCGTACGGCGCGGGGCGGGAAAATCAGGTTGCGCACCTTGTGCGGCTAAACCTTTTATCCGGCGCACCCGACGCGGCGGCGTGGCCGCGGACAGCCACTTGGAACGATCCCGACGAACCGCTTGCAGCCCGAGCGCGCGCTTATCTCGACGCCAATTGTGGCCATTGCCACAGCCCCGCGGGATTTGCAGGCAATAGCGGGCTTTATCTGAACGTCGAAGAACGCGCCCCGTCGGCGCTGGGTCTCGGCAAACGTCCGGTCGCGGCCGGTCGCGGATCGGGTGATCTCGACTTTGATATAGCGCCCGGAGACCCCGATCATTCCATTCTGATTTTTCGCATGGCGTCGACTGTTCCGGGCGTTATGATGCCGCAAATCGGTCGGTCGGTCGTCGACCGCGAGGGCTTGACGTTGCTTCGCGCCTATGTCGCAAGTTTGCGACCCGCGGTCCCCCGAGCCAATTGAGGAAACAAGAGATGACTGCTCCGGCTGATGACGCATCCGCCATCAAGTCCACCCGAACGGACTCCGAATTGGAAGCCTTCGATGTTCTGATCGTCGGGGCGGGAATTTCGGGTATCGGCAGCGCCTATCATCTCACCGATCAGTGCCCCGGGACGCGGTTTGTTGTGCTGGAATCTCAAGCGGATTTCGGAGGAACATGGCTGACGCACCGCTATCCGGGCATCCGCTCCGACAGCGACCTTTATACTTTCGGCTATCGCTTTAAGCCGTGGGTGGGACCGCCGATTACCACCGGCGACGAAATCCGAAAATATATGGGCGAAGTGATTGGGGATCACGATCTGGGTCGGCATATCCGCTATGGCCACGCCATAACCTCCGCTCAATGGTCGAGCGCCGACAGTCAGTGGACGGTCACCGCCATCCGCGCCGCCGACGGCCGATCTGTTAAATTCACCGCGAATTTTCTTTGGATGTGTCAGGGATATTACCGACACGCGCAGGGTTACACGCCGCCTTGGGACGGAATGGCTGATTTTGAAGGTCGGGTGGTGCACCCGCAGACTTGGCCTGACGACCTGGACTATAAGGGCAAACGGGTCATTATCATTGGGTCTGGCGCCTCAGCAGCCACCATCGCGCCCGCGATTGCCAAGGATTGTGCCGGCGTCACCCTGTTGCAGCGCTCGCCGACCTATTTCATTCCGGCCCGCAACGAAAACGAACTGGCCGACACACTGCGCCAGCTGCAAGTGGATGAGACGTGGATCCACGAGATCACGCGGCGAAAGATAATCTTCGACCAGGACGTTTTCAGTAAACGCACCTTTAGCGAACCCGAGGTGGTCACCGAGGAATTGCTGGAGGGCGTGCGCGCTTATCTGACGCCGGAGGACCTTGCCAAACATTTCACGCCCAATTATCGCCCATGGCGCCAACGAGTCGCCTTCGTGCCGGACGGCGATTTCCTGGAAAGCGTGCGCGATGGGACGACCAAGGTCGTCACCGACGAAATCGAGCGGTTCACGCCTACCGGCATCTTGCTGAAATCAGGCCAAACGCTTGAAGCCGACATAATCGTTACCGCGACAGGATTTAATCTTAACGTGCTCGGCGATATCGATTTTGTTATCGACGCAAAGCCTTTGGTGTTCTCTGACACCATCACCTACCGCGGCATGATGTTCACCGGCGTACCGAATATGGCTTGGGTGTTTGGCTATTTCCGCGCCAGCTGGACGCTCCGCACCGAACTTATCGCCGATTTTGTCTGTCGACTCCTCAAGCACATGGCGCTCAAGGGCGTGAAGCAAGTGAGGGTCGCCCTGCGCGCTGAAGATCATAACATGCCGTTGGGACCATGGATTGATCCAGAAAACTTCAATCCCGGTTATCTGACGCGGGGCGTCGGCCTTTTGCCGCAGCGGGGAGACAAACCGGAATGGCAGCACACGCAGGATTATTGGGCGGAAAAAGACTCTTTTCCCCTCATTGAATTGGATGCCCCTCCTTTCGTCTATCGATAAAGCGGCATGTGGCAAACATTGGCTTTTGCCGCATTGCAGCATAAAAGCGGACCATGTCGCCTTCTCCGAGCAAAGTCCGTGTCGAGTTCGTTGTTTTAATCGCCTCGATTATGATGTCGGTGGCCTTCGCTATCGACGCGATGTTGCCGGCTTTACCCGCCATCGGGCGCTCACTGGGCGTCGTGCTGGAAAGCCGGCGCGCCTTGGTCATCGTCGTTTTTGTGGTCGGCTTCGGGCTCGCTCAATTTCTCATAGGTACGATTTCCGATCGCTTCGGGCGCCGCGGCCTGATGCTGGCGTCGCTCGTTGGTTACGCGATTTTTGCGCTGGCGGCGGCGGCGGCGCCCACTTTTACCCTCTTGCTCGCCGCGCGCATGGCGCAGGGCGGTGCGGCGGCAGGCGCGCGGGTCCTCGCGACGTCGGTGGTCCGGGATAGATTTTCCGGACGAGAAATGGCGCAGGTGATGAGCTTGGCCTCAATGATCTTCATGGCGGCGCCTATCCTCGCGCCGACCATGGGAACTTTGGTAATGGCGGTGGCGCCGTGGCGATGGATATTTGTCGTTCTAGCGCTTCTGGGGGTAATTTTGTGGTTGTGGGTGCTGTTACGGCTGCCGGAGTCGTTGAGACTCGAGAATCGATTGGCGATCACCCCAGCCCAGATTCGAGCCAGCTGGCGGATCGTTTTGGCTGATCGCCAGTCGGTCGGCTACACGATAGCGCTGACCGGATTGAGTTGCACAATCATGGGATTCATCACCTCTGTTCAGCCGATTTTCGCCGATATTTTTCACCACCCCGAATGGCTTCCCGGCGGCTTTGCAATAATGGCCGGGACCATGGCGCTGGCGTCGCTGGTCAATTCGAGAATCGTCATGCGATGGGGGATGCGACGGATTGGGCACGCGTCGCTGATCGCATTTGTCGCCATTGCCGGTTTGCATGCGCTGCTGGCTTTCTTGGGCCACGAAACCCTCTTCAGCTTCATCGGAATGCAATCGGCGATGATGGCCTGCTTTGCGCTGACCACAGCCAATTTCGGCGCGATGGCGATGGAACATGTTGGTGAGGTCGCCGGCACGGCAAGCTCGGTGCAGGGCTCATTTTCAACCGTGGTTGGCGCGTTGGGGGGCTATCTGATCAGCCGCGGTTTCGACGGTACGACAGTTCCTCTGTACGTCGGGATCACCTTGGCGGGATTGGCGTCGCTGGCGGCGGTTTTTGTCGCCGAGGGCGGCCAGTTGTTTGTCGCCCGTCACGATACGCTCAGTAGCACGGTGTAGCGCATCAAGGATGCGTTTTGCCCTCATGGGGCGAGGCTGCTTCGAGCACTTTATCGGCGCGCCCCCACGGTACCCGCGCCCATGCGCGCTCGTGGAAATAATATAGGATGATTTTCGTAATGGTTTCGACAGCGGCGATCGATATCGCGACCTTCGCGCTCTTATGCAGGTCCATGCCGAATATGAGTTGAATGACGAAGCTGAGGACGAAGGTGTCGACGCTGCCCACCATCCGCCAAGTGACGGCTTTAATTAACGAGCGGGACCGCGCGGTCGGGGCGTGTACGAACATGGCGGAGGTCTCCGTCTAGGCCTAAGCGCCGTCATGTCATTCTCGCGGCCGGAACGCCATACAGATGAAATAATGACATCGTCTAGATTTCTCACAGTCGACCGGCGCCATTAAGCCGGTCGACCATCCACATACGGGCCGGGGGAAGCGGTCTGTTAAGCGGTCCGAACACGAAATCCTGCAAAAATCGGCCGGTCAGCGCCAGACCAGCGGCGATGTCGCCCGGCGAGAGACGCCCTTGCGCCGACAGCAAAAACGGTGGCAGGGCCAGCAAGCGATCCCGATACGCCTCACCCGCCGCCGCGCAGACCGCGCGCCCCGTGCGCGGGCTGACCCAGACTAAATCATCGACCGCGCCTGTGACGGTGCAGCGGGACAGGTCAAGGCCGAATCCCATGGCTTCCAGCAAACCCGCCTCGAACCGCACCATGACGGCCGGCCAAATGTCGGAGAACCCCAGGGCACGGGTCAGCGCCTCGAAGGCGACGTAAACGCCGGTATGCGGTTCTCGGTCGGGTAGGGCCCCAGCGACCACCGCGGCCGCCGACGCTAACCCCGCCAAGGCCAGCGGGTCGTCGAACAGAGCCGATGGCCCCTCGCCCTCCGGCTCCAAGGCCGCGGCGCCCAGTTGATCCACAACGCGGGCGCGGTAACGCAGCCGCACCCGCGCACCGGCTTGCAAGAAGGGTTTCATCTTGCGAGACGCTCCACCGGCGACATGTGCCGCCCACTTGCCCCGGCTGGCGGTCAAAAGCTCGACGATCGCGCCGCTTTCGCCGAATGCGCGCGCCGACAAGACAAAGGCGTCGTCTTCAAATTCCATTCAATCGCGTGACCGCATCAAACTTCGAAGTCCAGGCCCATTTCTTGATAAAGATCGCGATCCTCAGCCCAGGTTTCCCTGACCTTTACGGTCAGGAACAAATGCACCGGTCGGTCGAACAGTTCGGCCAGTTCCTTGCGCGAGGCCTCGCCAATCCATTTGAGGGTCTGACCGTTTTTGCCCAATAAAATACCCCGTTGGCCGTCGCGTTCGACATAGATAGTTTGCTCTAGACGAGCCGCCCCGTCGCGTCGCTCCTCAAACGCGGTGGTTTGAACGCTTGCGGCGTATGGCAATTCTTCATGAACGCGCAAATAAACTTTTTCGCGCGTGATCTCAGCGGCCAGCAGCCGCGCCGGAATGTCGGCGCTTTGCTCGGCGGGGTAAAACCACGGGCCTTCCGGAGCCAGGGCAGCCAGACGGTGCTTGAGGTCATCGACCCCGGCGCCATCGGCGGCGCTGATCATAAACACCTCCTCGTACACCCCTGCGTCAAACATCGATTGGGTGAGGGCCAACAGGTTGTCGCGCCGCAGTAGGTCAATCTTGTTGAGTGCAAGGATGGATTTGCGCGATGCGCTTTTCAAGCCTTCCACAATGCTGGCGACGTCGACAACCGCTTTGCGATCGGCGGGCGTCCCGGCGCCGCCAGCAACTTCAATCTGGGCGTTCGCATCGACGAGATGGACCACTGTGTCCGCGTCCTCGGCCCTGCCCCAAGCCGCCCGCACCATGGCGCGGTCAAGTCGTCGGCGGGGTTTGAAAATCCCGGGCGTATCGACCAGCACGAGTTGGCTTTCGCCATCCATCGCCACGCCTCGCACAGGAAACCGGGTGGTCTGCACTTTTTGAGTCACGATCGACACCTTGGTTCCGACCAAGCGGTTGACCAAAGTGGATTTTCCAGCGTTGGGGGCGCCGATCACGGCGACAAATCCGGCGCGTGTCATGAATTTTTCCGATCACGTTGAAGCAAGGCGAGGGCCGCCGCCTTTTCCGCCAATCGCACCGAGCCCGCGACGGCGACGGCGGGCGCCAGCCCCTCCACAAAGACCTCGAGGGTGAAAACCTGTTGATGATCAGGGCCGCTGCGCGACAGCACGCGATAAACGGGCGCAGGTTTACCCAGAGCGGCGATCCATTCCTGAAGTTCCGATTTCGGATTGGCGGCGGCCAGATCGACCGGCTCATCCAACAGGGGGGCCCAAAGGGTCAGGACGATATCGCGCGCACCTACAAGGCCACGCTCGAGATAGATGGCGGCGATCAGGGCCTCGCAGCCGTCGGCCAAGATAGTGTCTTGATCACGAGCGCCGCGACGGCTTTCGCCGCCTTGCAGACGTAGCGCATCGCCAAGCTTCACATCGCGAGCTACGCGAGCGCAGGCTTGGCCGCTGACTAACATGTGAAACCGCTTCGAAAGATTGCCGGCGTCGGCGGTTTCGTTGTCGTCCATTAAACGCTCGGCCATGATTAGGCCAAGCACGCGATCACCCAAAAACTCCAAGCGGTCATTGTCGAGCAACTTGCCCGAACCATCATCCGCGCTGGCGTGGGTCAGCGCCCGTTCGAGCAAGATACGATCGGCGAACACGTGGTTCAAGCGCAGTTCAAGCGCCGCGATAGCGGCGAGCCGCCGATTCATCGCCCATTAACGATCATTTGAGTCCGTGGAAAAAACGATCCCATCGCAAATCAAGCCATGTCCATGGCTTGAAAAGTGCGGCGCCTTCGTTCCACGACAAAATGATGATTTGCGCCTTGCCTTCCAGGTTGTCTTCCGGAACGAAACCCACGCCCGTTTCGAAATTGACCGGCGCGTCGAGGCGGCTATCCCATCCGCAGCCACCAAGTTTGGCATCTTCCGGCGGAATACCCGGGTCAAAGCGGCTGTCGGCGGAATTATCGCGGTTGTCGCCCATCATGAAATAGCAGTGCGCCGGGACAACGTAGACACCGGTGTTGGCCGCCGGTTCCTTCGGGCCGTGCACTTGAGTCAGATAGTATCGACCCTCCGGATTAGTTTCGGTCTGCACGGTCGCACTTTCCCGACGGGGACCGGTGTAGGCATCGGCGCGG
>JANXWN010000434.1 GCA_025351125.1 Caulobacteraceae bacterium
TCGCGCCGATCTTGTCCCAACTGGCGGAAACCTCGCCGGTGTCGAGCCCGATCCCGCGCGACAAGAACGTGTCCCAACTGGGCACGTGGTTACGTCGCCCCAGCCAGTGATCGACAATATCGCTAGGCGCGCTCGCCAACCCCATCGTGCCGGCCAGAGCCGCGACGGCGGCGACCTCCGCAGCCACCACGGCGGCCGGACCTTCGTGCACCATCAAAATCAAACATGCCGTTGCGCGGGCGTCGAGGCGCACGCTTTCGGCTTGATCGTATTGCCGCACCACCGGCGGTCGCCAGCCGGACTGGATCACCTCCCGTTGCAAAGCGAAACCGGCGGCCATGTCGGGCGCCTCGAACACCGAGACGGCGCGGCTTTCGGGTTTGCGACGCAGGCCCAGCGTGACGCCGGTGATAACCCCCAGTGTTCCCTCGCTTCCGAGCAACAGATGCCGCAAATCCGGCCCGGCCGAGGCGCGCGGGCCTTTGCCAAGGGTCAGGAGGTTGCCGTTCGGCAACACCGCTTCGATGGCGTGAACGATGTCCTCGATATTGCCATACGCGCTGGAAAATTGGCCCGACGCCCGCGTCGCCACCCAGCCGCCGACACTGCTGACGCCGATGGACTGCGGCCAATGACCGATGGTCAGGCCGTGCTCGGCCACCACCTCTTCGGCCGCCAACCCGTTCTTGCCGGCGTCGAAACCGGCCAAAAGATTGATCGGATCAACGAAACGCACACGCTTCATCGCGCTCATGTCGAGCAGGACGGCGTCCGCGCGCGCCACGATCCCGCCGACCACGCCGCTGCCCAGGCCAAACGGGATCACCGGCGTGTCGGTTTCAGTGGCCCACGCCAAGATCACTTGAACATCGTGCACCGTCGCGGGACGCGCCACGCAAGCCGCCGAAGGGCCCGGCGCGCCGAGATGATCGCGAACGTGGCTGAGCATCCAATAGTCGTGGCGACGATCGGCCAGGACGGCGGGGTCGGTCAGCACTTTTTCGGCGCCCAATCGTTGGACCAGAGCCTCGACCGCCGCTGTCGTCATGCGCCGAATTCCCCACCTAAAGCCCGATGCGTTTACACGGAACAGCTGTAAACGCTGAATCAGACTCTAAACTTTTGTATTTAGAGCAGGATTCAGATTTTAGACGGTTCCGTCTAAAATCATCCTGCTCTAGCTCACCCGCCGCCCGCCTGTTGTTTGGCGTCAACCTAACACCGCCGCGCCAAAATGTGTTGGGGAAAAACCCGTCGCGCCGCCGCCACGCCGCCTGACATCCGGACTCTATGCGCGGCGGCCGTTTGACTCTACGAGACGAGCCCAATGGCCTGGACCCGCACTTACACTTCAGCCGAGCCGCAACGAGTCAACCGGTGGTTGGCGCAGAGCGGCGTGTGTTCGCGGCGCGAGGCGGAGGCGCTGATCGCGCAGGGCTTGGTGCTCATCGACGGCGCCCCGGTGGTCGACGCCGGACACAAGATCGAAGGCGGCCAGACCCTCACCTTGGCCGAGACCGCCCGATCAAAACTGGCAAACGCGCTGACGGTCATCCTGCACAAGCCGCGCGGCGTGGTGTCCGCCCAACCCGAGCCGGGGCAGACAGCCGCCCCGTCTTTGCTGACGCGCCCTGCCTTATGGGGCGAAAGCCCGCTAATTCCGGGACCCGACAGCAAGCTTTCGCCGGTCGGTCGGTTGGACATGGACTCGCGCGGTCTGCTGATCCTGTCCGAGGACGGCGTGGTGGCCAAGGCGGTGATCGGGCCGGACGCGGAGTTGGAAAAGGAATACCGGGTAGCGGTGGTCGGCGAGGTAACCGAGCGCGCACTGTCTGACCTCCGGCACGGACTTGAGCTTGACGGACGGCGGTTGCGCCCGGCGGACGTATCGATCATCAGCGAGCGGCGGCTGCGAATCGTATTGCGGGAAGGTCGTAACCGTCAGATTCGGCGGATGTGCGAGTTGGTTGATCTCAAAGTCGTTGATCTGTTTCGCGTTCGCGTCGGCGCGGTCTGGTTGGGAACCCTGCCGGAAGGTCGCTGGCGCGTAATCGACCTGCAAGAACGCCAAGCCTTAATCGAACGACGCGCCCCCGGGTGAGGAAAAATCTTCCCGCTCCACAGAGGCAACCCAGGCTCTATCGCCCGTAGGTCAATCGCTCCAGCGCCTCGAATGTCTCCAGGATCTTGGGGTCGGCGAACGGGAAGAGTTGCGAAAACAGCACGCCCGCCGCCCCGGTGGTCGGATCGGCCCAGTAATAGCAATTAGCCAAGCCGGCCCAGGCGAGGGACCCGGCGGACCGTCCGGCCGGTCCTGGCGTTTCATTACGCATGAAGCCCAAGCCGAACCGTTTGGCCACGCCCGGCAGGGGAGAGAAATCCAAACTAAGATAGGTATGCGCGGTCTTGAGTGAGCCCGCCTCCAAATCGCCGGTTTGATTGGAGGCCATTAGAGCCACGGAATCGGCTTGGAGGATCCGCGCACCGTCCGGCGCCGCCCCTCCGCCGACCATGGCGGTCAAGAACCGCAGATAGTCGCCGACGGTCGAATATAACCCGCCTCCGCCCATCGCGGGATAGGCGGTGGTCGGAGTCGGGAAGGCCGCTAAATCAAAACCGCCCTCGCGCCGGGTGTGCACGGCGGCGCGGCGGCCCGCCTGACTGTCAGGCGGAAAGAAATTTGTGTCGGACATGCCCAGCGGCTCTAGAATATGACCCGCGACATAGGCGTCCAGCCCCTGACCGCTGATCGCTTCGACCAGTTGCCCGACCCAATCGGTGCTGACGCCGTATTGCCAGCCGGTCCCCGGCTCGAACATCAGCGGAATATTCGACGCCACGTCGATCGGCATCGTCTGGCCGGTGACGGAAAGATAACGGGCCAGGTTTTCGCTGAAAAACGCGTAGGCTAGACCCGACGTATGGGTCAGCAAATGGCGCAGGGTGATCGATTTGGTCGCCGGACGGGTGATCGGCGCGCCAACAGCGTCGAAACCAACCAAAATCTCCGGTGTGGCCAGCGCCGGGAGCCACCCGCCGACCGGATCGTCGAGGCCGATCAGGCCGCGCTCGACCAGTTGCATCGCCGCAACGCTGGTGATCGCTTTAGTGCAAGACGCGATCCAAAACACAGTATCGACCGTCATCGGTTCGCTTCCCGCGGCGGCCCGCGACCCGGCGGCGGCGAACAGAGTTTCGCCCGTGGGTGTGATGACCGCGGCGGCCATGCCCGGCGCGTGGCCGGCGGTCACGGCGCGTTCGAGAACCCCTTGGATCGTGTTCATCACGTCGTCGCGTCAAACCAAGACGTCGAGGCGTTCGAGTCCTCGGAAAAACGGCAAGCTGCGCCATTGCGGCGCGGCGTCGGGGTCGGCTAGGCGCAAGTTTGGGAAACGGTCAAACAATTTGAGCAGGGCCACCTGCGCTTCCAGCCGCGCCAGGGGCGCGCCGATGCAGATGTGCGCGCCGCCGCCGAAAGCGACGTGCGGCACCTTTTTGCGGGTGATGTCGAACCGTTCGGGGCTCTCGAACGCGGCAGGATCGCGGTTGGCGCCGCGCAGCGATAGCGTCATCGATTGCGTCGCTTTGATCGGGCAGCCGCGCACCTCGATGTCGTGGCTGGCGATCCGGCCGGTGATGTCGACCGGCGGTTCATAGCGCAGGGTCTCCTCGACCGCCGCATTGATCAGACCGGGGTCGGCGCGCAAGGCCGCCAACTGCTCGGGGTGGGTCAGGAACAGGCGGGTGGCGTTGCCGATCAGGTCGGTGGTGGTCAGATTGCCACCAACCAGCAAAGCGTTGAGGTTGGTAGCGATCTCGGCGTCGGTCAGGCGCGCGCCGCCCGCTTGCAGCGCGACCATGTCGCTGGTGAGATCGTCGGCGGGCGTGGCCCGCCGCTCGGCGATCAGCGCGTGCATATAGTCGCCCAGCGCATTGCTGGCGCGCACCAGATGCTCGGTTTGCGCGGGCGTGCGCAAGGGGTTGAGGCTCTGGATCGTGCCTTCGGACCAGTCGCGAAACTCTCCCAGGCGGGCCGGATCGACCCCCAGAATGGCGGCGATCACATCGATGGGAATGGGCAGGGCGAAATCGGCCATCAGATCGAACCGGTCGCGCTCGGCCAGGGCGTCCAGGGCGCCGTCGACGACCCGCTCCACCTGCGCCCGGCACCGCGCCACCCGCTTGTAAAGCGCTTGGGCCAGCGGCTCGCGAATGCGCGCGTGATCGGGATCGTCGATCAAGAGGATACTGGGACCGCCGCCGCGGTCGACGATGCCCTCGGTCCTCTGGTCGCGGATCCGCCGGGTGAGCACCGCCGCCGCTTCGGCCTTCAACGGGTCCCGGTCCATGGTCAGGTCGGTGACCACCGCGCGGACGTCCTCATAGCGCGACAGAAAGAACACCCCGGCCATCTCGTCGCGCAACACCGGATGGTGCTCGCGCAGGGGACCGAGCACGGCGTGCGGATCGGCCCGAAACACCGGATTGAGCGGCGTCAGCGCCAGAACGCCGGGTGGGGGTGTGTCGGACATGGCTGGGGTTCCCTCGAAGCGGCCGACCTTTCGACGTTCGGAACGGCGTGCGCAAGTCTGAAACGGCGGAAAAACGGACCCACCGCTTTCTCGGAGATGCGACTCGGCGTCAGCCGAGCGGTAGGGGGCGGTGACGTCGCGGGCGCCCCCTTCGTCTCGCGCAAGAGGGCGCGATCCACTTCCTCCAAATGGGGAAGAGAAAGATCCAGCAACTCGCCTCTCTTCCCCACAAAGGAAGCGACCCAAACTAAGATGGTTTCATCGCCTCAATGTCGGATACAGGCATCGGCTGCCGTACGCCTTGCGCGGCAACCGACATGACATCCACCAGAGCGTTGCATTCGGTGATTCCCGTCGCCAGCAACGCGCGGAACGAGCGGATGCGCGACAGCGACCAAAGCATCGCCGCCACCACCCACGTCGGGGCGCGGTCTAGGCGGTCCTTCGCTTTGGGGTAAAGGCGAAACCCAAGTGCTTTGATCAAGGTGAAGCTCGCGCGGACGCCGCGCGCCACAACCAGAGCTTCCGCCCACGACGCACCGCCGCCGCGCCGCTCGCCGGCGATCGACACGCTTTCAAACGCGACGCACAGCGGAACATGACAGCGCAGCCAAAGCGGCATGTCGGGTTCCAAAGCCGCGGGCAGTTCGGAAGCGTTAAAAACCTCGACCCAGCGTTGCTGACTCATGATGGTCTTTTGCCCACCCGCGCCAATGGTAGCCTTCAGTTTGCCATCGCCGTCCAATGTGGCCTGCACGAACGGCATGCCGAAGGCGCATCGCTCCGCGCCGATCGCCGCCTGCAGGCGGTCCGGATGAAAAGTGTTGAACATGAACTGGACGCATTTGGCCGCGCTGCGTTGCAAGTCCGGCAATATCGCGTCGGTCTGGTGCGCCATCAGCGTGACGATCACAAGGTCGTACGGCGTCTGTTGGTCGAGCTCGCTGAGAACCCGAACTCTAGCCCGCCCGCCCTTGACATCGATTATCGCCCCGTCACGTTGCAATTGCCGCAACCGGTCCGAGTTGGGTCTAGCGATGACGGTGACGTCGTGACGACCGACGCGCGCCAATTGAAACGCGAACGCGCTGCCGATCTTACCCACGCCGAGCACGGCGATCTTAAGAGGCGAAGGAGCAGCGAGCATGGTGGCTCGTAGCATCATGAAGAACGTGTAGAAAGCGCGGTCATGCGGGCGCCGGATCGATCACTCCCCGTATCGGATGAACCATGGACGCGCCAAAACGATCAGACAAGTCGACGAAGGCTCCCGCATCGTCGGCCGAGGCGACGGCCATCGCTCTCATGTCTCGCAGTTCTATCCCTCAATTTTGATCGGCACGAACAAGGTCACGCCGCCGCGATTTACGGCCAAGGGAATGCTGCTGCGACCCGCCTTTTTCCAGTCGCCCAAGGCCGTGGCCATATCACCGGTGGTCACAAGATCGCGATCGCCCGCGCGGACAATCACGTCGCCGCGTTTGAGGCCCTTGTCGCCAGCGTCGGACGTTCCCTTAACGTCTTGGACCACGAGGCCGTGGACCTTCTCGCTCAGATTGAATTCTTGGCGAACCGCCGGATTTATCGGCGCCAACGACATTCCGAGGATCGGAGCGTGGGGCGCCGCGTGGGCCCCGCTGCCGCCGCTAGCGTCGCCGTCGCCGCCCGTAACGCCGCCGTTCTGCGCCAATTGCGCCTCGGTGGGGCGCGTGCCGGAGTGAATGTCTACGGATTTGGGCTTGCCGTCTCGGTATATTTCGAGATGCAGCACGTCGCCGGCATGGACCTTGGCGACCTCGCGGGTCAGTTCGGTGGCCGAGGTTACGGCGTGACCGTTGACCGAGACGACGACATCGCCGGGTTCGACGCCGGCGCGAGCGGCGGGTCCGGCCGGCACGAGGCCGGCGACCACGGCGCCTTTACGCCCGGCCAGACCCCACGAACTGGCCATTTCTTCGTTCAAGTCTTGGATGGTGGCCCCGATATAGCCGCGGGTGATGGTGTGGCCGCCCATTAACTGTTTGGTCACGGTCTCGGCAACGTCGGCGGGGATGTCAAAACCGATTCCCACCGAGCCGCCCGAGGGCGAGAAGATCGCGGTGTTCACACCGATGACCCGACCGTAGGTGTCGAAGGTCGGGCCGCCGGAATTGCCGCGATTGATGGGCGCGTCGATCTGGATGTAGTCGACAAACTTCTCGCCAATGTCGCGATTATAGGCCGAAACGATGCCCGCCGTCGCGGTGCCGCCCAAATCATAGGGGTTGCCGACCGCGAGCACCCAGTCGCCGACGCGAGGCCGGGCTTTGTTTTCAAAGCTGACGTATGGAAAATCATGGCCCTCGACGCGGATCACCGCCAGATCGGTGCCTTCGTCGCGACCGACCAGTGTGGCTTTTAACTCCGTGCCGTTTTTGAGCATCACCTTGATGTCCTCGGCATTCTCGATCACATGATTATTGGTCACTATATAGCCGTCGGACGACACAAAAAAACCTGAACCGCTGGACATTTGCTTAGGCGGGCGGCGAGCG
>JANXWN010000437.1 GCA_025351125.1 Caulobacteraceae bacterium
GCCTCGGCGAAGGTCAGTTTTCGAGCATAGATGTTTTGATCGCTTCCGACGGTGCGCGGGATGACACCCAATCCGGCGGCGACCCGCGCGCTATCCGATCTGGCGTAGGCGGGAAGTTCGTCGGCGAACATTTCCGGATCCAGTTCCCAGGGGCCGCGATTGACGTCGAGATAAGCGCGTGCGAACCGCGCCGCGATGGTCGCGATTCCGGCGGTGGGCGCGCCGTCTATCAGGACGTCGACGAAGGCGTCCTCGGATTGCCTGATCGTGTGACGTCCGATGCGGGCGGCGTCCATCATCGGTTGCGGATAGATCCGGCCCGAATGAGGGGAAGCAAACACCACGGGCGCGCTCACCGAAGTCGCCGCCGGAAGGCCAACGACCAGCGGGGCAGTCGAGTCGTCACCATCAGCCGACAATACGCGCGGGCGCCCAACGTTCATGCCGCCATAATTCTACAAGCGACGAGATCGGTCAAACCCCGTGCGGCACGGTTTGCCAATGCGTCCGTCAAGCCCGCGCGGCAGCGGTTTTCCTTACGGGCCGAGCACGACCGGAATTACAAGCAATCCCTAGTCTACGCCTGTAACTCTAGGCGGCCTCCGTCTCCCAAAGTTCGCTGCCGAACGCCGGGATTGTCAGAACAAAAGTTGAGCCTCGCTCAATCTCGCTATGGCAGATGATTGATCCATCGTGGCCGATCGCCACCGATTGAACAAAGGCCAGGCCGAGGCCGACGCCCTCGACGCCGCCCTCGTCACCGCCGCGAATCGAGCGGAAGCGTTTGAACAGGTCGCCCACCGCCTCCGGTGAGATGCCGATGCCTCGGTCGGTCACCGAACAAATTACGCGCGCCTCGCCCGTCCCTTCGCCGTGCATCGCGACCTCACAGGTGATGAGACCGCCGCGGTGGCTGAATTTTATGGCATTGCCGATCAAGTTGACCAGGGCGCGAGTCAGCAGCGACCGGTTGCCCGCGACGAGGTACTCTCGGTTCAACCCGACAGTCTTGATCTTCACATCCCGCGCCGAGGATTGCGGCCACAAATCATCAACCGCTTCCACCAGAATGTCCGCCATGTCGACAGGTCGCATGGGATAGCCGCCTGCTTCGGCGCGCGCGAGGTGCAGGAATCCATCGGCCAGTTCGATCGTGCGTTGCGCGTAGTGACGGACGCGGTCGCGCAAGTGGTCCGAGATCTTGGCGCGGTTTTCCGCCAGCAGCGCCAATATGGCCGCTTGCGGCGCCCGCATATCGTGGGTCAGCAATTGCAGAGACTCTTCGCGGCGCCGTTCAATCATTCGCGCAGCCGTTATATCGGCGAAGCGGACGATCCAGCCGATTGTTGTACCGTCGTAGTCGCGCCAATCGACGTGCCGGATTTCGCGAATACTGCCGTCGGCTCCGGTCTGTTCGCTCCACCACGGGCGCGACGGGTCTGTCAGAGCGGCCGGCTCGAAGGGCGGAAGCGGGGGATCGGCGCCCGTGAAATATCGGGTGATGTCATCGGACATCACCGCGCCGCTGGGATTGAATATCTGCCGCGCCGCCTGATTCTCGAGCACGATGGCTCCATCGAGGTTGACCACGAGCGTCGCGTCCGGGAGCCCTTGGATGACCGTACTGATCAGCTTTCGCAGTGTTCGGCTGCGGTCAAGCGTATTGCGCAGCATGTCGACCTGTAGCGCCAAACGGTCGGCCGACAGGCTCGGGGCCACGTGCCGCGGGATGAGTTCGTCGGGATCGCGGTCATAGGCCGACATCGTTTCGACCATGAAGTCGCTCACCGCGTTCAGTCGCACCACGCCCCAAACGCGCTCGGACAGCAACAGCATCAACACCGACACCGTCGGCGGGAGCCAAATGTGGAACAACCACAGCAGAGTGCCGCTGATGGCGAAAATCTCTAACAACACGGCCACGCCCAGAATCGCCGACGATCTGGATTGCAGACGCACTAAACCCAATAGAGTGATCCACATGACCGCCAGAGCGATCGCGATTCGCGCCCAAATGGGCGCTTCACTGATGATCCGATTAGACACCAGCGAGTCGATAATGGTCGCGTGAATGACTGAGTCGGGCGTCGCCTGATCGTTGAGCGATCCGGCGGTGAAAAACTGATCGCCGAGGCCCCGCATTGTCGCGCCGACCACTACGTATTTGCCGCGCAAGGCCGCCGCCGGCGCCGTACCTTGCAGTACGCTCCAGAAGGATACGATTTGAAGTCGACCATGCGGACCCTGGAACGGAATCAAAACCGTGCCGACGCGATTTACGCCGGCGCCAAGCGCCGGCTTCAAAAACGGCGGCAAAGCCCTGAGCCGGCGATCCGTGGCCGGCTCGCCCGCCGCCACGAGGGCGGCCACGTGAGTCCATCGCTTTTCGTCATCGATCGCGAGGTCGATGCGGCGGACCACGCCGTCGTCGTCCGGATGAACCTCCGCCTCGCCCGCCCCCTTCGTAGCGTCCGTCAGAAGCTGCAACGGCGGTATAAACCGCAGGCCGCGCCCGTTGGTCCCCTCCGCCTCCGACGCGGCGGGCATATAGACCCGCGGCGTCTCGCGCAGCGCCGCGGCCAATTCCAAGTCCTGCGGCGGGTCGGCGCCCGGCGTCAGAAAGAGCACGTCATAGTCGACCGCGCGGGGTCCGTAGCGCGCCAGCTGATGCAAAAGCCGGGCGTGAACTCTGCGCGGCCAAGGCCACGGGCCGATGGCGGCGATGCTCTTTTGGTCAATCGCGACCAGCGTGACGTCCTTTGAGGCAGGTGCGGGAAAAACCCGCAGCGACCAGTCGTAGACCACGTTATCGACCCGGCGCGTCAGCCCGGAGACACACAACACCATGGTCAGAACCGAGAGTACGATGCCAATAACCTGCCACTCGCGCGACAGGCGGGATTCGAGCGTCGCTTGCAGCCCGGTGCTCACGAATTACGTCCGGCTTGTCGCAAGCACACGCGACCCGTGCGTGCATAATTGCGCGAACTTAGATTGCGAACTTGGTCTAATCGATCGCCCGCCCAAGTCGAAAGGGTCGACCCGGTGTCTTATCGGCATCACTCGTCGGACTCGGCCGCGCCAATCGCGCTGGTGATCTGCTCTAGCCGATAGCCGAAACTGTACACCGACGATAAACGCCAACCACGCTCTGGTCGAAGCGACAAACCCACGCGGATTTTCGAAATATGCGCGTCCAAGGTGCGGGTTACCAAATCAGGACTGTGGCCCCACACCGCCTCCATGATATGACTGCGCGAGAGGGCGCGATTGAGATTGCGAAACAGCAACAACGCCAGACTAAATTCCTTTGACGTCGTGACCACCGGCTGGCCGTCGACGGTGACGACCCCGGCCTGTCGGTCAAATACGTAGGACCCGAAGTTTTCCACCGGCCGTTCACTCTGATCCCCGTACGATCGGCGTAGCAAGGCATCGATGCGGGCCTTTAAAACAGGATCGATGACGGGTTTTGTGACATAGTCGTCGGCCCCCGATCCCAGACCGGCGACGATGTCCGCTTCGGCTATCCGCGATGTGATCATGATCACCGGCGGCGACGGCTCAAGGTTACGACGGACCCATTTTAGGATTTCGAAGCCCGACAGGTCTGGCACTTCCCAATCCAGCAGCAACAAGTCGAACGACTCCTGCCGCAAATGACGCATCATTTCTTTGCCGCTGCGAACGGCCAGGATGGTGTGCCCCAGGTCGCTCACCAACCGCACGACATGATTGCAAAGTTCAATATCGTCGTCGAGGATCGCGATCCTCATTGGCTTCACCCTTTTAACGCGCCGACCCCATATCGCGTTTGCGAAGCCCCGTTTCCGCGTCGTCACGGCAAGCTAGAGATAACGGAGGCACAACCCGATCGACACCCGCGACACGATAACAGAATTCGGGCGCGATTGACAAACTCAACACAACAAGGAGGGCATTGCGTGAGAGGGATCGGCTCTGTATACGCCCGTCGCTCTATCCGGCCCTCATGGTCGGGTCGCGGACGCGTAGCTCAGCGGTAGAGCACTACGTTGACATCGTAGGGGTCACAGGTTCAATCCCTGTCGCGTCCACCATTATTATACAATAAAATCAAATGGTTATTCGGGTGTTGGAGAGGGATTGCGACACAAGATCGCGCATCCGATACCATACCGATACCACGTGAGGGAACTTCGAACCTCAACCCGCGTGGCCGAGGGCAGTTGCGCCCGTCTCGGCGCCGACGTCGCCTAGAGCCGCTACGCCGGCCCGGCGGGCGCGCGGCGCTCCCCCGCACACG
>JANXWN010000025.1 GCA_025351125.1 Caulobacteraceae bacterium
GATCGGCGGCGACGCGTTGCGGGAAGTCGTGGTGCAGGATGGCGGCACGGCCGATGATCGCGAAATCGGCGCCGTGCTGCAAGGCCCGCCGCGCGTCCGCCCCGCTCTTGAGCTTGCCCGCGACGCCCAGTCGCGTCCCGCCGCGCGGCAAGTCGGCGAACCAGTCGATCAACGGGCGATGCGCGAAGTCCGTCTCCACCGGCGCCTTGAAACAATCCCATAGCGACATGTCCACATAGTCCACGTCGCCGGAACCCAATAACAGACCGGTCAAATCGCGTTGTTCCGCCAGTTTCAGCCCGAACCTTTCGGGCGACATGCGCACGCCCAGCTGGAAATCGGGCCGCGTATTGGCGCGAACGCCCTTGATTATGTTCAACAGAATGCGCGCCCGGTTTTGCGCCGATCCGCCGAACTGATCGGTGCGGTGGTTCATACCAGGGCTCAAAAATGCGCACAGGATATAGCCGTGGGCGCCGTGCAGTTCGACGCCGTCGAAGCCGGCCTGTTGCGCGCGCACGGCGGCGGCGACGAAATCCTCGATCAATTGCTCGACCTCGCCGGTCGACAGGGACCGCGCGCCGGTTTCGGCGTCGTCCGATGGCCCGACCGGGGCCGCGCCGGTCAGTTCGGCGGGCGAGCGAATCCCGGCGTGGTGCAATTGCACCGAGGAGACTGCGCCCTTGGCGCGCAGATCGGCGGCCAAACGGCTCAGGCCGTCTAAATGATCATCCGAAAAGGTTCCCAACTGTCCGGGAAATCCCTGGCCGATCCTTTGCACGTGCGCCGCCGCCGTCATCACATGGCCAAATCCACCGGCGGCGCGGAAATTGAGCCAAGTTATTTCCTCGTCCGACAGCCGACCGTCGGGCGCGCTTTGCCAATTGGTCAGCGGCGCCAGCATAAAACGGTTCTTCATGGCGGGACCGCGGGCAAACGTAAGCGGTGTGAACAGATCGGACATTTCTGGGCGGCCCTTGGAAAATGTAAGTGATCAAGCCTCACTTATCCTGCCCCCCGCCAAGCGCAAGAGGCCGCCTTGACAACGCCGGCCGTTAACCTCGGTATGTCGCCGCGACGATAAGTTCGTGCGGGAGGAAAATGCGACATGAGCGTCGAACTGACGATGTTGGTCTATGCGACCGCCTTGCTGATCGTGTTGGTGGTGATCCAGGCGGTAGCCGGCGTGCGCGCGCAGGGCCTTAAAGCCATGGCCGGCGCGCGGGATAATCTGCCAACGCCGACCGATTTCCAAGCGCGCACCAAGCGCGTGGTCGACAATCACCGCGAGGGCCTGACCCTGTTCGCCCCCCTTGTTCTGGTTGCCGCCGCGGCGCATGTTTCGGGAAGCTGGACGGTGATCGGCGCGCAGCTGTTTTTCTACTCGCGTGTCGCCCACGCGGTGGTTTATCTGGCCGGCTGGCCGTGGGTGAGGCCGTTGATCTACGGCGTCGGCGTGGCCGGCCTGGTGATGATCCTGATGTCGCTGCTCGGCCTGGGGCATTAGCCGGACCCTGGTAGCTGGAGGCGGGATCGAACCGCCGACCTGTGGGTTATGAATCCACCGCTCTAACCATCTGAGCTACCCAGCCGTAGGGCCCGCGCGCGGGAGCGGCGCTTATAGAGGCAAGACGGGGCCGTCTTCAAGTCCGTTGGGCGAGGTTCAACCGCGCCGCGACCTCTTCGCCGATCGCCAGCGACGACGTCAGACCGGGACTTTCAATGCCGAACAGAGCGACCAGACCGGTCAGGCCGTGGGCGCCAGGATCGTCGAGACGGAAATCGGGCTGCGGTTCGTCGGGCCCGTGAATTTTCGGCCGCAGACCGGCGTAATCGGGCGCGAGCGCGCCGTCGGGCAAGGCGGGCCAAAACTGCCGAATGTAAAGATAAAAACTCTCCGCTCGCGCAGGATCGACCGTATAATCTTCGTGGTCGACGTAAGCGAGATCGGGGCCGAACACCGCCTGACCGCCCAAGTCCTTGCGATAGTGAGTGCCCAGCGCCCCGTGGATCGGCGGCGGGTAGATCAGCCGTTCGAACGGCGCCTTGCCATGCAAACGGAAATACACCCCTTTTCCGTAGCGCAACTTTGGGATGGTGACGGCGGGAAAGCCCTCGATCAGGGCGGCGACGGATTGGGCGGCCAAACCCGGCGCGGTGACCAGATAGCGCACGTTAAGCGTCGTCGGGGCCGGGCCGCCCGCCGATAAACAAAACCCGCCGCCATCTAGCGGCGTGGCCGCCAAGAACGGCGTCGACTCCACCACCGCCCCGCCGCGAGCCTCGATTTCGCCGCGCAGGCTGAGCATGTAACCGTGGCTGTCGAACACCCCGCTGTGCGGCGAAAGCAAGGCCGCCGCCGCGCGTAATCCAGGTTCCAGCGCCATGGCCGCGGCGCCGCTAAGTCTGGCCAAGCCCTCGACATCATTGGCGTGGCCCTGAGTTTCGATAGCGTCCAGGCGCGGAATTTGGCTGTCGTCGGCGGCGACGACCAGCTTTCCGCACTTGCGATAATCGACCTGATGCCGCTCGAGGTAAGCATAGAGCGCGCGGCGCCCCTCGACGCACAACCGGGCCTTCAGCGATCCGCTCGGATAATACAGCCCGGCATGGATCACCTCGGAATTGCGCGATGACACGCCCTGCCCGATCGTCGCCTCTTTTTCGAGCACGACGACGCTCAAGCCGCGTTTCGCCAAGGCGAAGCCGCACGCCAAGCCCACCGCCCCGGCCCCGACCACACAGGCGTCGAAATCAAAGGCGGTCACGCGACCTCTCTGCCTTGACCGGGAGAGTCCCGCAGTAGCGAAGCGACGTCCGGCGTGCAGCGCGGACTGAGCGCGTCCAACCCACCCCGCTCGCCGACGCGAGTGGCCATCTCCATATAGGGCACGGAGGATTGCCGACCGGGATTCTCAAGACCGGTAGTCGCCGTTGATCTCGACATAGCGTTTGGTCAGATCACAGGTCCACATCGTCGCCGCGCCGCGGCCGACGCCGACGTCGACGCCGATCGCCAGTT
>JANXWN010000030.1 GCA_025351125.1 Caulobacteraceae bacterium
GAAGCCGACGTCACGCCGTTGTTGCGCGCGCGGCATGATTTCGAGGCCGGAAATTTCTACTCCGCGCATCGGGCCGTGGCGCAGGGTCAGATGTTTTCCAACGTCGGTTGGAGCCATCCGCGCGGATCGAACCTGATCGGCTGGACCAAACGAGCGCTCAACAGTCGTCTGGTTTATTTGCAGCCAGGCGACGGTCCGGAAACCTATGACAACCCGCATTACCGGCGGCTCTTGCTCAATGCGATTCGTTGGGTGGCGGCGGAATAGGCGGCGACGGCGCCAAACCTTAGACCGCGCCTTGACGCACGACGACCGTTTCGACTATATCGCGCGCTCCTTTGAGCGGGGTCGGCCCGTTTGATCCCCAGTGCTTGCGAAAGTCTCGCGTCATGTCTCGCCGTTGCGAACTCACCGGTGTCGGCCCGATGGTCGGCCACAATGTGAGCCATTCGAATATCAAAACCAAGCGCCGGTTCCTGCCCGCGCTAAGCCCGGTTAAGCTGCAGTCGGACAGCCTGGGCGAAACCTTCAAGCTGCGTATTTCGAATGCGGCCTTGCGCACCGTCGATTTCCGCGGCGGCCTGGACGCGGTTTTGGTCAAGGCGAAAGACGACGTGCTGTCGCCTCGCGCCCTGAAAATCAAAAAGCAAGTCAAAGCCAAACTGGCCGAACAACCGGCGGCTTAAGTCGCCGATCAAGCGCTCGCGCCGTCACGGGCGAAAAGCTCGGTCGTTTTCGACATCTGTTCGTGTCGCGCGCGAGGTTGAAGATTCAAGCTTCTATCAAATCCCCGGTCGCCGCCGGCGCCTTACGCATCGCCGCCCGCAGCATGACGGCGGCGGCGTAGAGCACCACGACCACAACGCCCCAGCGGATCCACGTCAGGGGCAGCGACTTGACGATAAAAGCAGCCAACAGGACGGCCGGGATGCCGCCAAGCGCGATCCCGAGCACAACCTTAAGATCAATCCGTGTCGAGCGCAGAAATCCAAACCCACTTACCGGCATTAGAAACGCGCAAGCGCCGGTCATGATCGGGAAACACGCCGCCGGATTGAGCCCCATCAGGCTGAGCATCATCAGCGAGGGACCGTAGAGACCGATCCCCGCGGTCATCAGGGCGCCCATCACGAAATAACCGCCGACCGCGATCCAAAACAGGGTGGGCGGAAGAGCCAGGGCGGCCCCACCGCCCGGCATCAAATCCAAGTTTTTTAGCACATAGAGCGCGGCGGCGATTAGCAGCGCGACCCCGACAACGCTCTGAATCGCCCGCACCGGCAAACGCACGACGACCGGCGCGCCGACGATAGCCCCGGCCACCGCGGCGGCGATGCAGGCGATCAACAACTTGGGGTCGACCTGCACCAGCTTAATATAGATCAAGGCTTGTACGACCGTCGGCAGGCCGTGCCCGGCGTTCAAAATGGTCGGAATATAGCTGTCGGGCACCATTTTGCGCAGACGAAGCCAGGCGGTGGTCGGTGCGTAGGAGCCGATGCCGAGGGTGTCGAAGAAATTGGTGACCGCCCCGAGAGCGACACTTTCGACGCTGGGCCGATATTGCCCGCGCATGCGCGCCGACCAGCCCAGCGCGATCAGATAGGCGACGCCCAGAACCACCAGCGCGCCCAACAACACCGTCACGACCATCGCAATTGCACCCTCACCCACCCAATGACGGCGATCCTACAGGGTGTTTGGGCAAACACGCAAAGCGGGGTAATCTTCGGCCATGCACCCCAGTCGCCGGGACGTTTCCGCTCTGGTTTTCGCCGCCGCCGCCGCGCCCGGCGTAGCGCGGGCGCAGGCGCGCAAGGCGTTGGTCATTGCGCGTGGAGGCGGAGACGGCGACGCGCCGCCCGCGACGCGCGGCGCCTACGATCGGGCGATCAAGGACGGGGCCGACTTCCTGGCCGCAAATCTGGTCGTCAGCCGTGACGGCGTCGTGATCGTACGGCGCGACAGCGAGCTGTCGACCGACACCGACATCGCCGGGCGACCGCAGTTCGCGGCCCGTCGGACAAGCAAAACCATCGGTGGCGCGCCGCGCGTCGGGTGGTTCGCCGAGGACTTCGATCTGGCCGAACTCAAAAGCTTGATTTGTGGCCCCGCGACGGCCCGGCGCTCACGAGATCAAGGGCCGCCTTCAATCGCGACGCTTCGCGACGTGGTCGAAACGGCGCGCGCCGGGTGCGTGCGGACTGGCAGAACCATTGGTGTCTACGCCATATTGCCGCCTTCGGCCTATTGGGCGGCATTGAATCTAAGCGTTGAGCCACGCCTCGCCGAGACGATCGTGCGGGGAGGCTACAACACCCCCGCGGCCGCCATGATCGTCGCCAGCCCCGAACCATCGGCGCTGCAAACCGTCGCCCGACTGACGCGTGTGCGACGGGTGCTGCGGACGGAGGCCGCGTTGACCGTCGATCTGGCCGCCGATCTGGCCGCCGTGCGCGCGCATGCGCACGGGGTCGCCCCCGACCTGTCACATATTGTTGACGTTGCGGCGCCGAAGCGACCCGCCGCGACGTCGTTCATCGCCCGCGCCCACGCGGCGGGTCTTTTTGTCCATGCCTGGGCCGCGCCAGACGATTCGGCGGCGATGATGCAAGCCGCTTACGACGCCGCCGCGGACGGTATCTGCGCCGATCTCGCCCGCCCCGCCGCCAAGGCGCGGGCGCGCATGGCGTCGAACAGTCCGCAGACATGAGCCCGGACGAGAGGGACGGGGAAAAACCTTGTCGTTGGCCCGCGCGCCTGGTCCTGACCTTGCTCGCTCTGGCCGTCTTGCCGACGTGCGCCGGCGCGGCCACACGGGCGGTGTTCGTCGGCGTCAATGAATACCGCTACAGTCGGCAACACGATCCGTCGGCGGACGCCAATTTTCACGATCTGGAGTCCGCGGTTGCCGACGTCGTTCTCATGAAGCGCGCGCTCGCCAAGGCGACCGGCCTGCAATTCGATCCCGGTCCCTTGACGACATCCAACACCTGCGACCCGCAAAATGACGTTTCGATAACGCTGACCGACGCCTGCGCGACGCGGTCGGCGATCTTAACGGCGTTTTCGCGGCAGGTCGGCGCGTCGAAGGCCGGCGATCTGGTGTTATTTTATTATGCCGGGCTGTCGTCGCGCTATGCGGGTTCTCCGCCGTGGGATCATGAGCTTAAGACGCTGACGCCGGTTGACGCCCGGCGCGGCGCGGCCGCGACAGGCGATATCGCGTTAAGCGAGATTGACGGCTATGTTCGGCAAGCGCTCGCGCGCGGCGTCAGCGTCAACATGATCATCGACAGCTGCTCGCCCATTTCGGCGTCGCTACCCGACCCAAGGCAGCGGGCGACATCGCGCGCCGCTCCCGCGATCAGCGCTATGCCGCCCCTCACCGCGCCGCCCTCTCTACCCCCCACCGCCGCGCCCGGCCGCTACGCCTATCGTATCGGCATTATGGCGGGATGCGACTTCGGCCAAGGCTCTGAGCTTGAGCTCGGACCGATCACCCGCCACGGCGTGTTGACGCAAGACCTGTCGGACGAACTCCGATTCCGGGGCCGGGACGCGGCTTTTCTGACGGCCGCGGGACCGCAAACCGAACGACATTGGGCCGCGCGGGTTCGCGATTCCGTGACGCTGATCATCGACAAGCCGGATGTTTCGCAAGTCTCGGTCGGATCGCTGTATGCGGTCTATGCTCCCACTGCTCCCGGCGCGGCGATCGTGACGCCGCTAGCGCGCGGAACGGTGGCCTTGGTCGATTCCGACAAGGCGGTTATCGCGCTGGACGAGCCGCTTCCAACCCCTTCCCTGGATGGCGCGCCGGCGATTGTTCGAGAGTTGGCCCACGACTACGGCTTGCACTTACAAACGCCCGCGCTGGTTCCCACCGCCGTGCTAGGCGGCCAACCGGTCAAGAACGGTGACGCGCCATGGATGGCGGAACTGCAATACCGGCCGCCGTTCAGGCTTGGCTTCAGGCCGACCTTGTTAAAACTGCACGCCTGTGGCGGCGCGTTGATCGACTATGTTTGGGTCGTTACCGCCGCGCATTGCGTTCCCAAAACCGCCGCCGGGCAGCCGGACGCCGACGGGACGCCTAGCCGGTTAATCGTTCGCGTCGGTTCGGTGGACCTCAGCCAAGGCATGTCGACGATCCCGATCGACCGCGTCTATGTCCATCCAAGGTTCTGCGACGCCGACGTCAAAGTCGCGCGAGGCGCCGCCGCGCCGCATTGCGCTATTACGATCAACGACATTGCTCTGTTTCATCTCAGCCGCGCCGCCCCCGACGCCTTCGGCGGCCGACCGCCGATGGCGCTGTTACCGGATATCCTCGACGAGGCCCCGGCGCAGACTCCGGTCAACGTGATGGGTTGGGGGGCGGCGAGCGATGCCCTTGCCGACCGTGGTGTTATGCAGCCGATGCTGCAGGTCGCGGCCTTACGGGTAACGTCGGCCACGACATGCCAAGCCGCCAACGCGCCGTTCAACCGCGTCGGTTTTTCAACCGCTTTGCCGCCATCTCTCCTGTGCGCCGCCGCCCCGCGTTATAGCCGCGACGCCTGCAAAGGTGACAGCGGCGGCCCCCTGCTGAGAGGCGAATACGACATGTTCTCGACGCCGACGGTGATCGGCGTCGTCTCGTTCGGCGCCGCTTGCGCGCACGCCCCGACGATCTACACCCGCGTTTCGCAATACCGCGGATGGATCAACACGATCTATGAAACCAACCTGCCACCGTAAGCGCGATTTTTAGGGCGCCGTCGACCTAATGAGCCGGAGACTTCGGCATGGGCGCGGTCGGATCGGGATTATGGTGGTCGGCGTCGTTGATTTGGTGATGACCCATGCGGTCGTGCTTGGCCATCATCCCGTGATGATGGTGATGATGATGCCGGCCGTGCGCCTGCGCGGGCGCGACGGCCAGGACAGCCGAACACGCCGCGAGGGTTATCAAAACACGGAAATTCATTGGAGTAGCTCCCCTGTGGTTTGCGGGCGCCAAAGGTGGACCGGATCAGTTGTCTGCGCAAGATAGTCCAGCTTGGTTCGCTTCGTATCCAGAAATGTCAGCCGTCGATGTGCAAACGCGTCAAGCGGGCGGCGAACCGCGGATCGGCGCGCAACGGGTCCATGAACGGATCGCTCTTCATCCAAAGAAGGCCCGAGTCGCCGGACCGAAACGCCGCGTCGAGGGCCGCGATGGCGCGGTCGCGATCGCCCCACTGGGCATTGATTCGCGCTTCCTGATATGCCCCGGAATCGCCGCCGTCGGCGATCAGCGCCGTTAGCGCCGTATCCGCGCCTCGCACATCACGTAAGTGGTGCAGCACGATGGCTTGGCCGGTCAGTCGCGCCCATGATTCCGGCTCGAGCGCATATTCGCTCTTCGCTTCGATCAATCTCCCCTCTAGGACGAGGGCGTCGCCGATGGCGGCATGCGCGTTGCCGGCGTTGCGATTGAGTTCCAGCGTCCGTCGCATCGCCGCTATCGCTTGGGGATATTTTCGCGCGGCTATCAGGCCGTAACCGAGCGCCAGGAACGCGCGTGGATTGAGTGGATCGAGCGTTACGCCGCGTTCGAGGGCCACCAGGCCCGATTTTGTATCGCCGATCCGGCAGCGGAAGAGACCGTATCCCAGCAATACGTCGGCGTCGCCGGACCCGGTCGACATAGCCCGGGCGTAGGCGGCCTTGGCGGCGGGCACATCGAGCGACGCGTCGAGCAGGCTGGTCGCCAGCGTCGTTTGGGTTTCCGCGAGGTCCGGCGCCAACACAACCGCCCGCCGCGCGGACGCCAATGCGGCGTCATACAGGCTGCGCGCCTGGGCGGGCACGGCAAACCGGTTGGCGATAGCCAACAGCGTGCGAGCCCGCACGGCGTGGGCAGCGGCGAACTTTGGATCGGCGGCAATGGCGGAGTCGAACTTGGCTAGGGCCGCCCGATAGCTGCTTTCGCCGCCTCCGGCGTCAAACAGCGACTTGCCGCGTAGATAATCGTCATAGGCTTTGGCGTCGCTGGTCCCGCCGCGACTGATAGCGACGATATCAGCGCCCAGGAGTTGCACCTTCAAAGCTTCAGCAACGGCTTTGGCGATACCGCTCTGGACCGCCAGAGTCTTGCCCGCGGCGCGATCGTAAGTTTCACTCCAATGTTCGAAGCCCGACTTGGTATCGACCAATTGGGCGCTGACCCGCACCACCGCGCCGTCGCGCCGCACGCTGCCGTCGAGCAAATAGGCGACGCCGAGCTTGGCTCCGATCGTGGCGCTGTCGTCCTTGCTGTCCTTGAATTTGAGCGACGAGGTGCGTCCGGTGACTTGGATCGAGCCCAACCGCGCCAGAGCGCTGGTCAATTCTTCAGCCAAGCCTTCGGAGAAATACTCCTGCGCCGGGTCGCCGCCGAGGTTGGCGAACGGCAGGACAGCGAGGCTGTTAGCCGGCGGCGCGCGCGCCTCGTGGCGGTTGGCGGCGCACCGCAGACCGGTCGTCGCGCACGTCACGGCGGGAAAGACCGCCAAGACCCCGCCGGCGCCGGCGACCAGCGCGATCGCGGCCATCGCGGAAAGCGCCTTTAGGCCCGCCCGTCGCTGCGGCGCGCTCGCGACTGTCGGCGCACGCGGTGAACCGCCGCCGCGCGCCGTGATCGCTTGGACGTTTTCCAGCAGTTTCAAATACCGCGGGTCGCGCCGCGCGCCGCGCCAGCCGACCAGGCTGATCACGTGATGGCCGCCGAAGCCAAGCGGCGCCTCGACGGCATCAATCGCCACCGGCAAGAGGACGCCGCGCCGGTCCGCCCGCGCCGCCTCGTCCTGCACAAAGCGGCCCGCGCCGGTGACCGATAGCGCGCTCCAAACCACCACGACGCAGGCCGCCTCGTCTAATTTGGCCTGTATCGTCTCGCGCCAGCCCGCGCCGCCCTCGATATGCACGTCCCACCAAACCGTTAGGCCTTCGGCGACAAGCGCGTTGACCAGCGACTTCACCCGCGCGCGGTCTTCGGCTTTGTAGGAGACGAAGATATCGGTCATCGAGGCCGGACGCGTCTCCGTTGCGGGTATTGCCGAAGGGCCGCCGCCCCACGGCGCTTGACGTTAGCACCGCGGTCGTCGCGCGAAAATCGGAAAATGCGGTGTGATCACCCAGCGGCCGCGCTGTTTCTCGCTTGACGCATTTGCTATATCGCTTCGGCCACGGCGCGGACTGATCGTAAGCCGTGATCGCGAGGGGTGTACATCGTGGCTGAACATTTGGTGCGAGAACGGGTGGCGGATCACAGGCCCAACCCGCGCATTGCAGAGCGGAAAAAACAGGGCGCCGCCACGGTCGCCAAAGAACACAACGGGTTTAACGGCTGGCTCGCTGTTAAGATAACCAACGGTGTAGCCACGATGTGGTGCGCCTACGCGTTCACCATCCTCGCCCTGATCAGTCTGCCCGAAGCGATAAAAGGCGGCACCGCGCCACTGATCGCATGGATTGCCCAGACCTTTCTGCAGCTTGTTCTGCTGTCGATTATCATGGTCGGACAAAAGGTCGCCGCGCGGGCCTCAGATAAACAGTCCTTGCAAACATTCCAAGATGCCGAGGCCTTATTGGACATTAGCAATGAACTGCACGAATTATTGAAATCAAACACGAAATTGACAGAAGAAATACACGCGGTGTTGAATAAAAAGGGTGTCTGACGAAGCGCGCGGCATGTCCGCCGACGTTTGATGCCTGACCAACGATCACGTCCGAAAACCGCGAGACTTACGGTTCGCCCGCGCGCATTATTGCGCCATGGATATGACCGATGACGCCTGTTACCGAGCGCTGGAAACGCGAGACGCAAGGTTCGACGGGCGACTGTTCACCGGCGTGAAAACCACGGGCATATATTGCCGGCCGATCTGTCCGGCGCGCACACCCAAGCGTCAAAACGTCACCTTCTTCGCCACGGCCACGGCCGCGCAGGCGGCGGGGTTTCGCCCCTGTCTGCGTTGCCGCCCCGAATCTTCGCCAGATTTTGGTGCTTGGAAGGGCACGTCCAACACCGTAACCCGAGCGCTGGCTTTGATCGAGACCGGTGCTTTGGACGGCGCGGACATGCAAGCCTTGGCGTGCCGTCTTGGCGTGGGCGAGCGACAATTGCGACGTCTGTTTCGTCGGCATCTGGGCGCCTCGCCGGTCGCCGTGGCGCAGACGCGTCGGGTGTTGCTGGCCAAACAGTTGATCCACCAAACCCACTTGCCAATGACCGAGGTGGCCTTGGCGTCCGGTTTCGGCAGCGTGCGGCGGTTTAACGAGACGTTCGCGGCCCTCTACCGCCGCCCACCCGGCGCGCTGCGACGCGGAGACGCGGAAGATGTTTCGGCGCGCGGAGGCGAGTGGGTTACGCTGCGTTTACCCTATCGCCCGCCTTACGACTGGGACGGTTTGGCGACATTCCTGGCGATGCGGGCGATTGCGGGGGTAGAGGCGGTTTCACCGCTTCGCTACGCCCGTTCCATCGCGGTCGGCGCCGATTGCGGGCTGTTGATCGTCACGCCGGCTCCACGCCACGAGGTTAAGGTCAGCGTGCGATTTGCGAACATTGCCGCTTTGCCGCTGATTATCGCCAAGGTTCGTCGGGTGTTCGACTTGGCGGCTGATCCGGTCCTGATCTCGTCGCACCTTGCCCTCGATCCTCACCTTGCGCCGCTGGTCGCCGCGCGGCCCGGGTTGCGGGCGCCCGGCGCGTGGGACGGGTTCGAGCTGGCGGTCCGGGCGATCCTCGGCCAGCAGATCACCGTCGCGGCGGCGACAAATCTCGCGGGGCGGATCGTTAGCGATTGGGGCGAAACCCTGCCCGTCGGGTTGCGCGGTCAGATTGAGGGCGTGACTCACATTTTTCCCAACGCCGAGCGTCTCGCGCAAGCGGATCTCTCCCGATTACCCATGCCGCGCGCGCGTTCGGCGTCTTTGGAAGCGCTAGCCCGCGCGGTCGCCGCCGATCCGCTGATGTTCGGCCCGCGCCGCGGCCTCGACGAGGCGATCACGGCGCTAAAAGCCCTGCCGGGCGTCGGGGAATGGACGGCGCAATATATCGCCATGCGCGAATTGCGCGAGCCCGACGCCTTTCCCGCCGCCGATGTTGCTCTCCTTCGCGCTCTGCAGGACGCGGGCGGGAAACGCCCAACGGCCGCGCAAATGCTGGCCCGCGCCGAAGCTTGGCGACCCTGGCGCGCCTACGCCGCCTTGCATTTGTGGGCCTCGCTTGCGCCCAGCCAGCTCAAATCAGGAGATATCGATGCCAAAGCCGCGGCCTAAAGTCTTGACCTTCGAGCGGATAAAGACGCCGGTGGGCGAGGCGATCATCGTCGCCGATGAAGCGGGGTATTTGCGCCAGTTCCAATGGATCGACGAAGGGGGTCGGCGCGAAGGCATGACGCGCCGCTATTATCCCGACACGCCCGTGGTCGAGGGCCCCGCGCCGGTGGCGATCCGCGCGGCCTTGGAGAATTATTTCGCCGGCGATATCCACGCGCTGAGCGTTATACCCTGGCGCAGCGCGGGAACGGATTTTCAGGAGACGGTGTGGCGCGCCCTGTGCGACATCCCGGTGGGCGTGACGATCAGTTACGGTGAACTGGCCCGGCGGATCGACAATCCCAAGGCGGTGCGCGCCGTCGGATTGGCCAACGGCGCCAATCCCAACGGCCTGGTCGTCCCATGCCATCGCGTCATCGGCGCCAACGGAACGCTGACCGGCTACGGCGGCGGTCTGCACCGCAAGACTTGGTTGCTGAAACACGAGGGCGCATCGTTCCGCGAGGAAGCGCCGTACCAGACGCTGATTTGAAGTTTTTTTGTTTCGTGTTGGGCAAGCCGGCGCATTGCACGCCCAAGCGCTGCCGCTGTTAGAGCCTAGACGGGCTTCACATTTCTCCGCGCCCCCCGCCGTTCAGTGCGAACAGCTGGAGGGTTCGTAGCCTCGCCAACCGCGCGGCGTCGGGGTGGTGGTCGGCGCGGTCGGAGGCGAAGCCGTGGCCGGCGTCGTAGCGATAGACGGGAAGGTCGGGGTATTGGTCGGCGATGGCGTCGACGACCTCAGGCGGAATGCTCGCGTCATGGCGGCCAAAATGCAGGATGGCCGGGCATTGCGGCGGCTCGTCGATCAGCTCGGGAATGCGCCGGCCATAGTAGCAGGACGCCGCCGCTACCCCCGCCACCCGCGCCGCCGCCAACCACGCCGCCGTGCCACCCCAGCAAAAGCCGACCACGAACACGGGCGGCTGAAGAGCCGCGACGGCGGCGGAAAGGTCGGCGGCGACCTCGGCCCACGGTGTTTGCTCGGAAAGCTCGCGCCCGCGCGCCATGCCGTCAGCGTCATATCCGGCCTGAAAATCACGCTGGTGGCGCTCGAACAGCGATGGCGCGATCACCTCATAGCCTTCGTCGGCGTAACTGTCGGCCACCGCGCGGATATGGTCGGTGACGCCGAAAATTTCCTGGATCAGGACCAGCCCGCCGCGCCGCGCGTCGGCGGGCGCGGCGTGATAGGCCGGCAATTCGAAGCCGTCGAGGGGGCTGACGAGGGTTACGATCTTGGCCATACCGCGCATCCCGCCCGAGGGCTCCCTACCCACCAAATAGCGCCACTGTCCGCGCGCGGGCCAGTTCGGCGCTGGCGTTGTCGTGGCGTTCGGGATCGTCGTTGTTGAAACCGTGGCCGGCGTCCTCATAGATATAGATCGGCACCTCGGGATGGGCGGCCAGCACCGCGTCTTTCAGCGCGTCGGCGGAAATGTGGGTGTCGAGACGGCCCAAATGAACAATGACTGGGCAAAGCGGTTGTAGCCCCGCATTGGCTTGCACCATGCTGCCGTAATAGCTGGATGCCGCGGAAAGGCCGGAAACCTTGGCCGCCGCCAGCCACGCCATCGAGCCGCCATAGCAATAACCGACGATGTTCACCTTGCCGCGCGGGCTAAGAAGGTCGCGACAGGCCGCGATATCTCCCATCGCCTGATCGAGCGGCGTCGCCATTGCGTGGGCGATTCCGGCTTGCATGCCTTGAGGATCGTGACCGGCGGTGAACCCGATCTCGCGGCGGTCGTACATCGACGGGGCGATCGCTTCAAAGCCCAGCGACGCCCAACGATCAACGTCACGGCGCACGTGCTCGTCGAGGCCAAAGATTTCCTGCACCACGATTACCCCGCCTTTACGCTCGCCCGTCGGCGCGGCGTGATAGGCCCCAAACCCGAAACCGTCCGCGCCCGTGATGTTGATCGTGTCGCCCATTTCGGTCTCGTCCTTACACGTTGAAGCGAAAGTGCATGACGTCGCCGTCGCGCACCACGTAATCCTTGCCTTCGGAGCGCATTTTGCCGGCCTCCTTGGCCCCCGCCTCGCCGTTCAGACGGACGAAATCATCATAAGGGATGGTCTCGGCGCGAATGAAGCCTTTTTCGAAATCGGTGTGGATCACGCCCGCCGCTTGTGGCCCGGTGGCTCCGACCGGAATAGTCCAGGCCCGCGCCTCCTTCGGACCGACGGTGAAATAGGTTTGCAAACCCAGCAGCGCGTAAGCTTCGTGAATCAGGCGATCCAAACCCGGCTCGTGCAAGTCGAGGGTTTCCAGGAACTCCGCTCGCTCGGCGGGGTCCAAAAGCGCGATTTCACTTTCGATCTTGGCCGAAATGACCACCGCCTTGGCGTGGTCACCGACCGCGCGCGTGACGATTTTGGCGGATAAAGCGTTGCCGTGTCCGGCGGATTCTTCGTCGACGTTGCACACGTACAGCGTCGGTTTGCTGGTCAGCAGTTGCAGCATGCGCCATGCTTTGACGTCATCTTCAGGTATTTTAGCGTTGCGCGCCGGACGCCCCGCATTCAGCTGTTGCAGGGCCAGATTGACTAAACGCAGCGTGTTGGCGCTGTCCTTATCGCCGCCCTTCGCGCGTTTATCCAAGCCGGTGACGCGCTTTTCCAAACTTTCCAGATCGGCCAACATCAATTCTGTCTCAATGATATCCAAATCGGACAGGGGGTCGATGCGACCTTCGACGTGGGTCACGTCGCCGTCCTCGAAGCACCGCGAAACCAAGGCCACGGCGTCGCAGTCGCGAATATTGGCGAGGAACTGATTGCCCAGACCTTCGCCCGATGCGGCCCCGCGCACCAGGCCGGCGACATCCACAAAGGTGATCCGCGCCGCAATGATCTCCTTCGAGCCGGCGATTCTCGCCAAGGCGTCCAGGCGCGGCTCCGGCACCGCCACCTCGCCTACGTTCGGCTCAATGGTGCAGAACGGATAATTGGCCGCCTGGGCCGCCGCCGTCTGGGTGACAGCGTTGAACAGGGTCG
>JANXWN010000033.1 GCA_025351125.1 Caulobacteraceae bacterium
GTCGGGGTCGAGCGCCGCGGCGATCTTGTCGCGTTCGACAATCCGCAATTCCACATCTGCTCCCAGCCAGGCTTGCAGTCCCTGCAGGATATACAAATCGGTCGGGAAGTTCCCCGGTTCGGTCAGGACGACCCGGCGCGGTCGCTGGAGCTTCAGGCCTGCCGCGGCCAATTTGAACAAATTGACGGATGTAGAATCGGCGGCGACCACCTCGTCCGGCGCGGCGCCGACGAGGCGCGCGATCTTCGAGCCGACCCGCGTGGGCAGGGTCATCCATTCGGCGGTATTCCAACTTGCGATAAGTCCGTCGCCCCATTCGGCGCTGACGGTTTTGGCCAATCGCTCGGCGACGCCCTTTGGCAATACGCCGAGGGAATTTCCGTCCAAATAGATGACGTCCGACGGCAAGCTGAACCGATCGCGCGCGGCGCGCAGCGGATCGTTTTGGTCGAGCGCTAGGCAAGCATCACGCGTTCGCGGCATTACCACCTCTGAGCGGGATTTGCCCGCGCCAATCGTTTAACACAGGGCCCAACGCCTCCTTCAGTTCGCCCAACCATGGCTCGTAGTGGCGCCATTGATCCAGGCCTTCGCGAAAGATCGGACGGCGCACTTGTTCGGAACTAACCGTACGGACCGCGCGCTCGTTGTCGTAAAAATTCAAACACGCCGGCTCAAACGGCAGACCACAATAAGCCAACAGGCGGCGAATCTGGTTTTCGGTGTCCTCCACAACGTCATCATAGATCACGCGGCACACGCGACCGGGCAAAGCGTCGTCGAAATGAGCCATCAGCCGCATGTAGTCGCGGTAATAGCGGCCCAAATCGGTCAGATCGTAGGAAAACGCCTGGCCTTGCGCGAAGTGTTGCTTGAAGGCCGAAAAACAGCCGGCCATCGGGTGGCGGCGAACGTCGATGATTTTGGCATGCGGCAGGATGAGCTGGATAAGGCCAACGTTATGGAAATTATTTGGCATTTTATCGATAAAGAACAGCCGGCCCTTAAGGCGGTGAATCCGGGTCGCTGCGATATAGCGCTCGCCAAGCGCGGTCTGCGCCGCGGCGTCGAGGTCGAGGACGGCTTCGGGATATCGGCGGGCCGGCCCCGATCCCTTGGCGCCGCGCAGGCTTTGCGCGATGACGCCGATATCGGGCAGTTCCATCGTACCTTCGACGGCGGAGTGACTGGCGAGGATTTGTTCGATCAAGGTCGAACCAGACCGCGGCAGGCCGACGATGAAGATCGGCGCGGTGTCGGTCGACCCGCCGTCGCGGTGCGCCGCAAAAAAGGTTTTTGTAAACACTGCCATCGAACGTTCGGTCAGTGCGGTCGCGGCGTCCGCGCTATAACCTAAGGCATCGCGGCGAAGCTTGGCGCCCTTGGCGTAATGGGCGTGGGAAACGGCATAGTCCCGGCGATCTTCGGCCGCCTTGCCCAGCGCATAGTGCAAATGCATCCGGTCGTCGGCCTCGATATCGTCGCGCGCCACCTGCACAGCCATGGCCGTTTCCTCATAGGACGACAAGGGAACGGTTTTAAGGTTGGCGAGGCTCCAATAGGCCTCGCCGAACTGGGGCGCCAAAGCGATGGCCTGCTTGTAAGCGTCCACCGCGTCGTCGCGGCGCCGGATCGTGCGCAGGGCGTGGCCATAGTTGAGCCAGATCCTCGGATGTTTGGGAAACTCCGCGAGCAAGGCCTCGTAGAGCGTCAACGCCTCGTCATGACGACCCGCCAGGGCGAGGCAGGCGGCGGTCAGGTTACGATAGGCCGCGTTTTTTGGTTCGCGCGCCAATAAACGCGGGATCTGCTCCAAGGCTTCAGCGGCGGCCTGTCGACGAAATAACGCCATCGCATAGCTAAACCGGGCGCCGTCCTGGTCCGGATTGAGATCGAGGCAGTGGGCGAACAGCTTTTCCGCTTCTTCCAGACGGTCTTGGCGCAGAAAAGATTCCGCCAATAAGCGCACGGCGCTCACGTCGTTGGGATGGGTCCGCAGATAGGCAAACAGCAAGGTCTCGGCCTCGACGGGACGACCGGCGAACAGGGCGTCGGCAGCAGGGCGCAAGGAAGGATCGTCGATGGCCGCGCGCTCGTGTTCGCTGAACGCCGCTTCGGCGCCGGTTAGATCGCCGGCGGCGAACAAGCAATCACCCAGGGCGCGCCACGCTTCCGACAGGGTCGCGTCGAGCGAAACCGCGCGGCGCAGCGCTTCGACCGCCCCCTGTGCGTCGCCCAGGTCGCCCAATACGACCCCCATCTCGTACTGGGTTCGCGCCGCGCGAGGATAGGCCAGAGCGAGGGGCGCCAGCACGGCGTGGGCGCCGGCCGCATCGCCTTGACGGCGCCTCGCGGATGCCAGGATTAAGAGAGCGCGGGGATCGTTTGGCGCGGCTTTAAGTATCGCCTCAGCTTGCGTTTGCGCGCGTCGCGGCGCGGTGGCGAGCAAAGCCGCGGCCTGCGCCGCGGCGTCCGCGAGGGTGAGCGGCGCGCTCAAAGCGCTTTTCCCATCCGAATTAACGGCACAACGACGCCGTTCAATGGCGCGTCGAACGACCGTTCGATCTCGTGATACCCGCATATGCGATAAAGTGGTTCGCCCGATAAGGTGGCCATTAGTTCGACGCGCTTGAAACCCGCGGCGGCCGCCGCCGATTCGGCGAGACCGAGAATCAACCGACCGACGCCACGACGGGTAAATTCAGGATGAGTGTACATGGCCCGCACGCGCGCGGCGTCGCGGGCGGGGTCGAGCAAGGTCGGGTCGCGCAATGCCGTGCTGTGGTCGCCGCCATGCAAGGTGGCGCGTCGGCTCCAGCCGCCGCAACCGGCCACAAGACCGTCGTCTTCGATGACGAAAAAGGTGCGGTCCGTCACCAATTGGGTGTCGAGGCCCATAACCGCAAAGCTCGCCGCGATCTGGGCATCGTCGAGGAACCCGCGCTGCAATTCGCCGATCGCCAAGG
>JANXWN010000043.1 GCA_025351125.1 Caulobacteraceae bacterium
CGCCCCCCGGGGGGGGGCCGGCCGCGACCACATCCCGGCAGTGGCTAAAGGCCAGAAGCGGGAACTCGATGCCGAGCATATCGCAGATGGACGATTTCATAGTTTGGATCCTCGCTAAATACGCGAATGGGAGGCAAAGTCATGCGATCGACTGAAGGATCGACTTTCCCTTTTCATCCGCCGTCATCGTCACCATCGCGCCCAGCGGATCGTTTTCGATCATCGCGCCGACGATGTCGGCGCTGTCCGTCATCGCGGCAAACCGCGCACCGCTGTCGAGGCGCCCGATCACGATACCGACCGGCGCCTTGGCCGCATAGTCGATGGTATAAGTTTCCACGCGCCCTGTCCCTTCACCCGGCGCGGCGAGCGGCGCCGTCCACGCGTCGATCTCCGCTTGCAAGGCGGCGCTGTCAAAGCCTTGCCATACGGCCGGAGTCGTCGAATAGACACCGACCGATGTCTTGGAGAGAAATCCCCCGTTGGCGCTGACTAAACCCTTGGTGCCCGGCGACGCGCGCAAAGTCCGCACCATCGCGGCAATAGCGTGCATGGAATAATTGTTCCCGGCCCCACCGAAATACGGCAGACCGCCGGTAACGGTCAGCGGTCGCGCGTCGTCGGGCGATAGGCCTAGCCCGTCGCGCAGATTAAAAACCGCGATCGGAAAACAACTGTAAAGATCGAAGAGGTCGATCGCGCCGATGCCGATGCCCGCAACCGACAACGCCCGCCGCGCCGCCATCACCGCCGCCGGACCCTGCGATAGATCCGCGCGCTCCATCGGCAAACGCTCGCGCGCGTCGGCGCCGCCGTGCAGATAGACCCAGCGGTCTTGCGCCACCCCCAGCTCACGCGCCTTGCCGACCGAAGTGATCAGGACCGCCGCGCCCTGGTTGGCTTGATCGCGCGCCACCACTCGGCGGGGAAACGGATCGGAGGTTAGACGGTTGGAGGTCGTCACCGTCGCCAGTTCGATCGCCGAATGCACCTCCCGCGACATCGCGTGCGGGTTACCCGCGGCAATCCTGGTAAACGGCGCGAAGAGTTCGCCCATCGCTTCGCGATAGTCCGTGCGGGTCAAGCCCAGCCGTGCGCGACGGGCGTTTTCAAACAGGGCATAGATGCTGATCGCCGTTCGAGCGCCGTTGCGGGCGAGCAGCGGATCGAGCAAAGGATCGCCGTAGCCGCGGTCTTCCAATTGGCCCCCGATCTGCTCGGCCCAGTCTCGGGATTCGCCGCGCGATGTGAGATGTCGCACGGTGGAAATCGACTCGGAGCCACAGATCAACGCCATTCCGATTCGACCGGCGCCGACCTCCTGAGCAAATTCGTTGATCAAGTGCTGCGGGCCCTGCCCACCGACCGGCTCCAGGATCGCGCGCGACGGGTCAGCGCCGATGCGGCGCGCCACCGCCCGCGAAAAATTGTCGGCTCGTCCAAACGGCGCGACCGCCGCGGCCCACGACACCTCGAACTGCCGGACCGCGGCAATGACATCGATGTGCGCGGCCAAGGGGGTGGAAGCATCCGCATCGTCACAGGCCGATTGGGCCGCGACGCCGGCCAAGTCCGCGGGAGACAGGCCTGCATAGCCCGCCGCGTCGACTCGCTCGGAAGCTTCGCCGACGCCGATGATAACGGGGGTTGTATCGTCCATCGACAAAGCCTCTTTCTCCGCCTGGGCGCGGGCCGCGATCACACTGCCAAGGCCGTAGGGCGTCTGTCGAGACCAAGTCCACGAAAATAGCGCGCGATCGCGCCCCGTTCAGCGTACGCCGCCACCGCTAAGCAAGGTCCAGATCGTGCGAATGACGATCTGAGCGTCGAGCCCGAGCGACAGATGTTTGAGATAAAACAAATCATAACCCAGCTTAACGCGGGTTTCCGCCAGATCGGCGGCATAGGGTGCGCGGACCTGCGCCCAGCCAGTGATCCCCGGCCTAATTAATTGGCGGTACACAAACGCCGGGGTCTGTTTAGCGTAGTCCGCCGCCAAGTCAGGCTGTTCGGGCCGCGGACCGATCAAGCTCATGTCACCGCTCAAAACATTCCATAATTGTGGCAGTTCATCGATGCGGAACCGCCGCAACCAGCGGCCGACCCGCGTTATTCTGTCGTCGTCCCGGGCCGTGGCCAGCGATAAGCCGCCCTGCGACGCCCGCATGGTACGCAGCTTAGCCATGCGAAACACCCGCCCTCCCTCACCGATTCGGGGCTGAATAAACAGAACCGGTCGCCCCATCGTCAGCCATATTCCCAGAATCGTCGGCGCTAGAAGCAAGGCGGCGAACGGCAAGGCGGCAAGGGTGCAGACGACATCCAAAACCCTCTTGCCGATGCGGTAGGATGCAAACCGCCCATCGCTTAAGTGGTCGACCGCGAAATGTTCGATCGCCGTGACGCCGCGCACGTCCTCTATATATTCCGCGACATGCCGAACCCGCTTTCCCGCCAGCAGAGCGCGCGACAGCAGGCCACTCCATTTCGGCGGCGTCGCGCCGTCAAAGGTAAGCAACAGAAAGTCGTAAGGCGTAACCGGCGCCGCCGGGTTGGGCAAAATCTCGCACTTAATCCAAGGATCACCGATGATCCAATGGGCCGGTCCCAAAATACCTACGCGCGGCCGCACCGCCTTTTGTCGGATAATCACGACGCCGACGCCCAAAATGGTCGATACCACGCCGCCACTCAGCAACATTGGGATCGAATAGTAGTGCCGCGTGATCAACGTGAAAAAAGCCAAAGCCCCGTGCACCACTAAGACTCGTCTAAACACGCCTGACAGCTTCTCGTCGAATCGCCCGCTCAAACCGAGCGCGCCGAGCATGACGACGGCGTTGGCGACGGTGTTAAACGCGACATGCTGAGGCACGCCGACCGCCAAAAAACGGGCGTCGACCCGGTGAAACGCCACCAAGACGTAAACGAGAGGCGTGAAGAGCCAAACAATGATGGGAATCGAGATCGTCTTGCTTACGAAGGTCGAAGACCGAGACACAACCGCCCCGCCGTCGGTTGAACTTGCAGCGTCCACGCTCAATACCCCCCCACTGGGTTTGCCACTACGCCGTATATGCGATCAGACGCCGCCGTCCACGCGCTAGCGCGCCGCGAGCTGATTTTTGTCGTTTAGAATTCCAATCTGAAACTGGATCGCCTAGGGGCTGTGGCATCACAGGAACCGTTCGGCACCCGCCCGCATTGTTCGACCTGGATTTAGGATGGTTGAGCCTATGATGCCTGATTTGAGCCCTGCGGCGACGAAAAAGCATGCTCAGGGCCGTCTGGCGCTGCAAATCGCAGCGGTCGTGGCGATTGCCGTCGCCTTGGGCGCCGGGCTGACGTTTTGCGCCAAAACCGGCCCGAACGCGGACTCAGGGCGCCCCGCCGGCGCTCGAAGCGGGTCAGGCGGACGGGGCGGCGGCCGCCCCCCGACGACGGTAGGAACCGCAAAGGCCGTCGCCGGCTCGATCCCGATCGCCATCTCCGCGCTGGGAATTGTCACGCCGCTGGCGACGGTCAATATCAATGCGCGGGTATCGGGCGCGCTGAACGTTGTGATGTTTCATGAGGGTCAGATGGTGCGCAAGGGTCAATTGCTGGCGCAAATCGACCCGCGTCCATACGAACTGGCTTTGCAACAAGCGACTGCGCAGTTGCAGCGCGATCAGGCGTCGCTGCACGCCGCTCAGCTTGATTTGACCCGCTACCAGACGCTGAAAGCGCAAGACTCGATCGCCGGGCAAACCGTCGACACCCAATCGGCCTTAGTCAGGCAGGACGCCGCCACGGTCAGCGCTGACCAAGCCGGCGCCGCCAGCGCGCGGCTCAACCTGTCGTTTACCCGCATCACTTCACCGGTCGCGGGGAAAGTCGGCTTACGGCTGATCGACGCGGGCAATCAGATCACCGCCAATGCCACGACGCCCATCGCTATCGTAACGCAGGTCGACCCGATCAGCGTCGTGTTTTCGCTTCCGGAAGAAGACATTCCGGCGATCAGCCACCGGGGCGAGGCAGGCCTCGCGGTCACCGCGCTAGATCGCGCCGGCGGCGCCGTGTTGGCGACCGGCGCCCTCGCCACGCTCGATAACGTGATCGATACGACCACCGGCACGGTAAAGGCTAAAGCGCGTTTTGATAACCGCGCGGGGACGCTATTCGCGAATCAATTTGTTAACGTCAGCCTACTGGTCGATACGCTGCAAAACCAGATTATCGTGCCAACGACGGCTGTTCGCCACGGACCTCAGGGCGACTATGTTTGGGTGTTGCAACCCAACCAAACCGTCAATTCTCGGCCGATCAAGGCGGGACCCGCGACCGCGGAGACGGTTTCGATCGCGTCAGGATTGAAGGCTGGTGAAACCGTGATCACCGAGGGGGGCGATCGTTTAAAAGACGGCGGCAAGGTCGTCCTGCCGGGGCAGAATCCGGCCCTGCGAGGCGCTGCCTCCGGTCGCGGCGGGCCTGGCGGCTGGAGCGGACACCGCCGCGGTGGCCGAAATCCCGCCCGGGCAGACGGCGGCGGATCGCCAGGCGCATGACGCGCTGCCCGCTGGTGGCGCGAGGCCATGATCACACGGTCGATGGCCCGTGAGCCCGTCGCGTCCTTTCATTTCGCGCCCGGTGGCAACCTCGCTGTTCATGGCGGCGATTCTGCTGGCCGGCATCGTTGCGTTCAAATTCCTGCCTCTATCCGCCTTGCCGCAGGTCGACTACCCGACCATTCAAGTGACCACCGGCTACCCGGGCGCGAGCCCCGAAGTCATGGCCACCACGGTCACCGCGCCGCTTGAGGTCCAGTTCGGCCAAATGGCGCAGCTCAATCGCATGTCGTCGGTCAGTTCCGGCGGCGCTTCGGTGATTACGCTTCAATTTGATTTAACCCTGCCGTTGGACGTCGCCGAGCAGGAGGTGCAGGCGGCGATCAACGCCTCAAGCAGTCTGCTCCCTACCGATCTGCCGGCGCCGCCGATCTACGCCAAAGTCAATCCCGCCGACGCGCCCGTGATGACGCTGGCCTTGTCGTCGAAAAGTTTGCCACTGACGGCGGTCGAGGCGTTGGGCAATCAGCAATTGGGCCAAAAAATCTCCCAGTTGTCGGGCGTCGGTCTGGTTTCGGTCAGCGGCGGCCAAAAACCGGCGGTGCGGGTGCAGGTCAACGCCAGGCAATTGGCGAGCTATGGCCTCAGCCTTTCGCAGATAAGCTCCGCCATCGCCGCCGCAAACGCCAACGGGGCCAAGGGGAATTTCGATGGGCCCACGCGCGCGTATTCCATCGACGCCAACGATCAGCTTTTGACGACGGCGGACTACGCCAATCAGATTATCGCTTACCGCAACGGCGCGCCGGTGAGATTGGCGGATATCGCCAATATCGTCTCGGGCTCGGAGAACAATCAGCTGGGGGCCTGGTACAACACCACCCCCGCCGTGTTGCTGAACGTTCAGCGCCAGCCGGGCGCCAATGTCATCAGCACGGTCGACCAGATTAAGGCAGCTCTACCCGACCTGATCGCCGCTCTGCCGGCGGGTGTGGACGTCAAGGTCGTGACTGACAGGACCACCGGCATCCGAGCCTCGGTGCGCGATGTGGAATTCGAGCTTTTGCTCAGTGTCGCCTTGGTGGTCGCGGTAATTTTCCTTTTTTTGCGCAGTCTGCCGGCGACTTTTATCGTCAGCGTCGCGGTGCCGCTCTCGCTGGTCGGAACGTTTGGGGCGATGTATCTGTTGCACTTCTCGCTCAACAACCTGACCTTGATGGCCATGACCATCGCGACGGGCTTTGTCGTCGATGACGCCATCGTCATGATCGAAAATATCTCCCGTTATATCGAAGCCGGCGAAACGCCGATAGCGGCCGCCATCAAGGGCGCCGAACAGATCGGCTTTACTATTATTTCCCTGACCGTTTCACTGATCGCGGTACTGATCCCGCTGCTGTTCATGGGCGATGTCGTGGGTCGCCTGTTCCGCGAATTCGCCATCACCTTGACAGCCACCATCCTGTTGTCCGCGGTTGTCTCCCTAACGCTTGTCCCGACGCTGTCCGCTCGCTGGCTAAAACCGCACGACATGACCAAGGACACGGCGCTGGGACGGCGCTCCAAAGCGGTGATCGACGACGTGATCGCCCGCTACGACCGGGCGTTGATCTGGGTGCTAGATCGTCAGGGTTTGACGATGATCGTGGCCGGGTTGACGCTTGCCGTGACGGTATTGCTGTTTCTGATCATCCCTAAGGGCTTGTTTCCGACGCAGGACACCGGCTTGGTTCAGGCGGTGACGCAGGCAGGCCAATCGATCTCGTACCACGGTATGGCCGGCGCGCAGCAGCAGATAGCCGCGGCGGTTCTGAACGACCCGGATGTCGAGAGCCTGACCAGCTTCATCGGCGTCGACGGCGCTAACACCACGCTGAACAGCGGGCGGATGCTAATCAACCTCAAACCGTTGGCAGAGCGCACCGGGCGGCTTTCTGCGACGCTAGAGCGGCTGCGGCGGCGCGCCGATACGGTCGCCGGCGCACAGCTTTTTTTGTTGCC
>JANXWN010000060.1 GCA_025351125.1 Caulobacteraceae bacterium
AAGTGCCAACACGACCCGCGTTCTCGCGCCCAGAGCGCCTTGCGCCAGGGCCATCAATGAAAGGATACCGCCCTCGCCGTGGTTGTCGGCGCGCATAATGAACATCACGTATTTGATCGTGACCACGATCAGCAGCGCCCAAATAATCAGCGAAGTGATGCCAAAGATTTCCGCCGGTCCGACCGACCCCTTGGCCGCGGCGGTGACGGCGCCCTGAAAGCCGTAAAGCGGGCTGGTCCCGATGTCTCCGAACACCACGCCCATCGACCCCAGCATCAGCCCGGCGAAGCGTTTGCGACCGGCAAGGGCGTTTCCCGAACCGGGGGGTGTGGCGGGCGCGTGCATGGGCGCCTGCCTTTAGTCGCGTGGCGATGGAAAGGAAAGTGTGACTTTCACCGATCGCTCACCGCCCGCCTTGCGCATCGTCGATCTTGATCACCGCGCCGGTTACGAAGTCGGCGGCCGGCGATACTAGATACAGCAAGGTGGCGTCCATTTGCGCCGGATCGCCGATGCGTTTGCGGGGAAAACGTTGTGCGATATCGCCCACGCGCGCCAGCATCCCGTCCATCATTTCGGAGGAAAAGGCGCCCGGCGCGATACAGTTCACATTGATGTTGAACGGCGCCCACTCCACCGCCAGAGCTTCGGTCAAACGTACGACGCCCGCCTTGGTGATCGAATAGAGCGCCGCACCGCCGCCACCGTATTGAAAGGCCGCCATCGACGCGATGTTGACCATCCGACCTGGCGATTTGGCCGCGATCAGCTTTCGCGCGACTTCGCATGACAGCAGGTAGGGCGCGCGCAGATTTGTATCGAGCACACGATCTATCAATTCTAAAGGCATTTTATGAGCGCGCTGAGCATCGGGGATGCCGGCGTTGTTAATCAGAATGGTCACGAGACCCAGCGCCTGCTCCGCCCGCGCGACAACGTCAATTAATTGCGCCGCATCGATCACATCCAGCACCAGAGGCTCCGCTTGACCGCCGGCCGCCCGAATTTCAGCGGCCAGCGTCTCCAGCCGGTCGAGCCGCCGACCGGTCACCGCCACCTTGGCCCCGCAGGCGGCCAAGACCAGGGCGAAACGTCGTCCCAGCCCGGAAGAGGCGCCGGTCACCAAAGCGGTCTGCCCGGAAAGATCATTTGAAGCGTTAGGAAGAGGGTAGGTCATAAACGAGATCCAATCCAATCTTTGAGAACGATGTTGACCTTTTCCGGCGCCTCCTGCTGCACCCAATGCGAAACGCCGGGCAGCAGCTTGAGGGTTAGGTCAGCGACATACCGCTCGTAACCCTCGGTGCAGGCAATATCGATCGCCGTATCGTCTTCGCCCCAGACCATCAGGGTCGGAACTTCGATCAGCGGGGTCGCGCCGCCGTAACGGCCAATCAGGTCGCGATTGGCCCGGTAATAGTTGATCATCGCGGTCATGGCTCCCGGGACCAACGCGTTCGCGCGATAGACGTCCGTGACCTCGCTAGGGAAACGCGACTTATCCACCGCCATGCCGCTAAAGGCGTCGGCGACGGCTTGGGCTTTTCTGCGCGTCATCATCCATTCCGGCAGAAACGGAAGTTGAAAAAACCCGACATACCAAGATTTTTTGCGTTGCGCGGGTACGGTTTTGATAGCGTGGGCGAACACTGCGGGATGGGGAACGTTCATGATGATCAGCCCATCGAGCGGCAAACGTTTATCCATCGCGAACACCCAGGCGACCATGGCTCCCCAGTCATGGCCAACCAGCAAGCGTCGTCTGGCGCCGGCGCCGTCGAAAAGAGCCGCCACATCCTCGACCAGATGATCAATGTGGTAGTCGCGCTTCAACGGCGGGCGATCAGAACCGCCATATCCGCGCAAATCGGGGGCGATGACGCGCCAGCCAAGCGCCGCCAGCAATGGAATTTGATGTCTCCAGGAAAACCGGCTCTCCGGAAAACCGTGCAGCAGGATCGCGACATCATCACCCGTGCCAGCCTCGTCGACCGTAAAGGTCAGCCCGTTCGCATGAATTTGTCGCGTCGATACGGTGACCATGACCGCCCCCCCTGATAGACTGCTGTGCAGACAAGTGAGATGCGGCGAGGGAAGTCAAGATGGAGCCGATCAGCTATGTGTTCCCGGCGACGACGCCGAGCGTGGCGGTGGCGGGAGAAGCAGTGCGCTTCCCGGTGCGCCGAATATTCTGCGTCGGGCAAAATTATGCCGCGCACACCCGCGAAATGGGCGGCGACCCCGACCGCGAGCCACCGTTTTTTTTCATGAAACCTGCGGACGCCGTCGTTGATAGCGACGCGACCATTCCTTACCCACCTCTGACCCACGACTTCCAGCATGAGATAGAACTGGTTGTCGCGATGGCGAGAGGGGGCGCCGATATTTCGGCCGAACGGGCGCTCGATCACGTTTTTGGCTATGCGGCGGGCATCGACTTGACCCGTCGCGATTTGCAGGCGGAGGCCAAGTCCAAGCGACGACCGTGGGACTGGGGCAAAGGTTTCGATCACAGCGCGCCGTGCGGACCTCTGGTCCGGACCGCGAACGTCGGTCTTCCCGCGGCGGGCCGCATCTGGCTGACGGTCAACGGCGTGATCAAGCAGGACGCCGACCTTAGAGATCTGATTTGGAGCGTACCCGACATCATCGCCGCCGCCTCGCGTTCGATGACCTTGACGCCCGGAGATTTGATCTTCACCGGCACCCCCGCCGGCGTCGGGCCAATCGAACGCGGAGACAGGGTGACAGGCGAAATTGAGGGTATCGGTCAAATCAAGATCACTGTGGCGGCGTAACCGCGGTCCAGGGCGCGCCTAGCCGCCTAAAACCCCGCCCCGATCTTTCCCAGACGTTCGCGCATTTGCTTCAGTCGTAGATCAATCTCGGCCATCGTGCGGTTGAGTGCGCCGGTGTCGTCGCGCCAGACTTGGGCCGTGCGCGCCCAAACCAAGGTCATTGCGATCAAGCGCGGAGGTGTCGCGTTGATCCCGGCGGCTTCCAAAACGGCGCGGGCGGTGCGAGGCAGGCGAGGCGCGAGGGTGAAGGCTGCGGCGCCTTGGTATATCGACAAAAGAGCCGCGCGATACGGTTCCATAGCTTCGATTCGCGCCATGGTCGCATCGAACAGACGGTCGTGAACGTCTTGCGACGACGTGGCGGCGGTGGCAAGCGCCGCATCGTCCAGCCTCGCCGCCAGAGCATCGAGCAAGCCTTCCTTGCCGTTGGCGCGAACGAACAGATCCACCAGGGAAATTTCCGCTTTTTGCGCGATCTGGCGCAAGCTGACGTCACGCCACGTCCCTTCGGCGGCTAGGATCAGGGCGGCGTCGACCGCGGCATCGACAATATCCGGCGGTTCACTCATGGCTCAACGCCCGCGATCGGGCGGCGGCGGCGGCGACCGTCCGTGTCATGAGGCGCTCCAGCGCGCCGTCGCCGGTCAACACGCCTAGCGCCGCCGCGGTCGTCCCGCCAGCCGAGGTAACTTGGCGGCGCAGTTCAGCCGCGTCCTCGCCGCTCGCCTCCAACAGTCCGGCCGCGCCGATGACGGTGGCGCGCGCCAACTCGCGCGCCGCTCCGACTTCGAGCCCGGCGGCGACTCCGGCGGCTTGCAGGGCTTCCACCAGGGCGTAGACATAGGCGGGAGCCGAGCCCGAGGCGCCCGTGGCGGCATGCATCAGAGCTTCGTCCGCCAAGTCGACCACGGCGCCGAGCGGCTCGAATACGGCGTGGGCGGCGGCCCGAGCGGCGGCCGTCGACGCCCAAATGCTAGCCGCGCCGCGGCAGATGGCGGCGGCGGTCGTGGGCATAACGCGAGCCACGGGTCGCGCCCCGAACGCTTGCGACAAGTCTCGCGTTTCAATCCCTGCGACGACGGACACCACCGTCGCATCCGACGCCAAAAAGGGCGCTACCGCCGCCGCCGCCGCGCGCCAAGCCTGTGGTTTGACCGCCAGGACCACCGTTTTGGCGGCGGCGAGGCGATCGTCCGGACCATTGAGCGAGGCGCCCCAGTCGGCGGCCGCCAAAGCCTGTGTTCCCGGTTCCGGGTCTCGAATCATCAACTCGCCAGGCTCCAAAGCCCGCGCGCGGCGCCACCCGGCGATCAAGGCGCCGCCCATATGGCCTGCACCGATCAACAACACGGGTTTGGCGAGGATCGACATTCGCCGCGCGCGTCAGGCCTGACCGACGGTCTCGAACATGCAAGCCGACATGGCCTCGTCGGGCGTTTTGGCTTGATTGATCAGGAAATCGAACGCCGGATAAAACCGATCGGCCGCCTCCATCGCGGCGTCAATCATCGAAGCGGTCTGCGCCATGCTCGGACGCTCGTCATCGGGCAAGGCCATCGAATGGCGATAGACGACCTCGCCTTCATCGGCCCAGGTTTCGAAATGTCCCAGCCAGACCCGCTGATTGATCAGATTGATCAAATGGTGCGCCCCGTCATTCAACGGTTTCGTCACCTTCATATCCATCGAAAGACACAACTGCAGACAGTCGGCCTCGGGCCTCCAAGCGAACCACAATTCATAGTCCTTCCAATCACCGGTTAAGGTGAAGGCGAGGTCGCCGTCGTCAGTGCGGTCGAAGGAGAGGTTTTCGGCGCTGAGCACACGCTCCACAACCTCGAGCGGATCAAGGGTTATGAAGGTGTCATCTTCGTCGGGACGGGGAACATTCATGGAGCGTCAAAAGCGTCCTTTGGGCAGGGTTCAGGGCGGCGGGACGACGAGTACGAGAGCGAGCCTAGCCTGCTTCGCGCGGTTGGCGACAGAAAAATCAATCGTTTTTCGCGGACTTCAGCGCGGCCACTTCCGCGCGCAAGGCGGTGATCTCGGCCTTCAACGCTTCAAACTCCTCGCGCCGAATCAAATCCATGTCAGCGGCCCACCGGTCAGTCTGAGCGCGCATGGCGCTCTTGGCTTCTTCGCCCGCCGCCTGCGCGAGCCCCATCGCGGCCTGAGTCAATTTGGACATTTCGTCAAGGAACGGATTTTGCGTCTGCATAGGCTCTCATAACCTAAATCACGGGCGTGGCGAACCCCCGTTATCGCGGCGAGCGTCGATTCGCCGGGCCGGTCGATACAGCCTCAACGCGGCGCGTTGATTGTTGCTGTAATCCAGGCCGCTCACAGCGCCGACGCTTTGCGCCGCGCGGCCTTTGGCCGTCAGGGCGACCTGGAAGGCGGCCTCCTGACGCGCCTCGACGATCACGGGACGTCCGTCCGCGATGGCGTCGGCGGCGTCCTGCGCATCGCCCAGCACGGTGTCGGAGGCCAAAAGAAACACCAGACTCGGTTCCGGATAGCCCGCCACGACGACCGGGCCTGGAACCACGCCCTCCCGCGGGCTGAGGCCGGCGCGGGTCAGGGCTTGCGCGGCGCGATTTGCGACCCAAAGCGGCTGCAGGCTCGGCGCCAGGGCTCCGATGACAACCGCGTGCGCCGCGATGGCGGCCGCCACGGCCGTCGCCAAAGCGGCCTGGGTCTGCCGACGCCACAGCAATACCGCTCCGCCCACCCCGGCGACGAGGAACAACACGGCGGCCACAACCGCCCACGCGATGCTCGGGAATCGCCACCACTGCAAAACATTCAGAACGGCGGCAACACCGCCGGCGAAAAGCAACCCGCCGCCCAGGAGCAAACCGGCGCCGATCCGCCGCGCCGACGATCCGATCGGCTCGGACAAAGCGCGCGCCATCAACCAAGCGAGCGCGCCGTAGGCCGGCAGCGTGTAGTGAACCAGTTTGGTGGGGATCACCTCAAACGTCAGCCAGGTCGGAATAAGCCAACACAGCGCAAAACGCACCGATGGCTCCGCGCGTGCGCGCCATCCCGCGGCCAAGCCCGCGGGGAGCAGCATTGTCGCCGGAAAAAGCAGCAACGGCGTCAAGACGGCATAAAACCCCGGCGGAGCCCCGTGACCTTCTTGATCACCGAGAAGTTTCGGGACCAAATCGCCGCCGATAGCCGCCCCCCAGAACGCTCCGCCGGTCGCGACGGTAACCGCCATCGCCCAAGGTCCAACCGCGACCATCATCAGGACGAGACCCCACCCCCAACCCATATCCTTGAACCAAATTATTTTTCTGTCCCACGCCGCAAGGCTCAGCAGCGTCAGGCCGGCCACCATTGGCCCGACGGGACCCTTGACCAAGACCGACGCGGCCAACGTCAGCCAAAATACCAACTTGATCCGCCATGAAATCGGCGCTCCCGCTTGTCCCGCCAAATACATCCGCGCGAGCGCCGCCATCGCCGTCGTCACCACACCGCACAGAACCGCGTCGGTCGCGGCGATGTTGGCCTCAGTGGACAGCAGGAACGTAGTCCCGAGCAAGCCCCCCGCCACCAAGGCTTGGCCCGGTCGAAGAAACGCCGCCGCGCCCCAGGCGCAGGCGGCGGCGGCGGCCATGGCGCCGAAAATCGACGGCAGCCGATAAGCCCAAATCGCTCGCATCTCGAGGCTCTGCGTCGCCTCCACCGCCGCCGCCTGCAGCCAATAAATACCGACGGGTTTTTTGAAGCGCGGCGCGTCCTGAAAATGCGGCGAAACGAAATCTCCGCTTTCGAGCATCTGGGCCGACGCCTCGGCGAATCGGGATTCGTCGCGGTCCAAGGGCGGTAAGGTCCACAAGCCCGGCAGGCCGGCGAGTAGAGCCAACAGCGCGGCCAACAGCGGACCGCGCGAACCCGCGCTCCAGGCGTCCAGACGAGAGGTCAGCGTCATAGCATCGCTTTAACACGCCTGCGATTGTGCACGAACGGGCTCGGCGCGACCTAGCCCGCGCGACGCCGATTTTTCAGCTATAGAGACTCATGAGTTTGGACAATTCACCCCCTCCGGTGGCGAATGGCGAGCCTGTTTATTCCATCGTCGTCCCCGTTTTGAACGAACAAGGCGCTGCGCCCGCCTTGGCGCGGGAGATTGCCACGGCCTTCGGCGATCGTCTCATCGAAATCCTGTTCGTCGACGACGGGAGCACGGACGACACCGTGGCGTTATTGTCAGTGTCGGCCAAGCAGATCCCCCGCCTTCGCATTCTGAGGCATCGCCGGACCGCCGGGCAAAGCCGCGCGATTCGGACCGGCGTGTTGGCCGCCCGTGCATCGATCATCGTCACGCTGGATGGCGACGGCCAGAACGACCCCGCCGACGCGCCGGCGATGGCCGCGGCGTTGGCGGCCGACGCCGGCTTGGGATTGATTGGCGGGGTCAGGAGATTACGACGCGACTCTCGCTCTAAACGCTGGGCGTCCAAAGCCGCCAACGCCATTCGGCGTGGTTTGCTCGGCGACGGCGCTGAGGATACCGGTTGTGGGCTAAAAGTCTTCCGCCGCGATGCTTATTTGCTGTTGCCCTACTTTGATCACAACCACCGCTATTTGCCGGCCCTCATGCAGCGCGAAGGATTTCAAGTGGCTTACGTGGGGGTAAATCATAGACAAAGGCAGAACGGACAGTCAAAATATAACAATTGGGCGCGATTTTGGGGATCGGTGTCTGACCTCGCGGGCGTAATGTGGTTAGGATCGCGTCGCCGCGACCACGGTGGCGTCGACTCACTGTAGGAATCTGGATGTTCGCAGCCATACCGCTATTGTCGCTACCGGTTACCGCGTACGTCGTGTTTATATTTTTTTTGGACAGCGGCGGACCGCTGCAATCGACTCACGCGCGTTTGACCGAAACCTTATTTCAGCTCGGAGCCGGCAACGGCGCCGGTTGG
>JANXWN010000068.1 GCA_025351125.1 Caulobacteraceae bacterium
GCAGCAGCGCCTGATAGAGCGCGGCGTGTGGGTCCGGCCGTTCGGACGGATTGTTTATCTGACGCCGGCGCTGACGATTGGCGAGCGCGATCTGGCGGCGCTGACGGGCGCCGTGCGCGGCGCATTGAGCGCGGGCGGGAGAGACCCATGACCTCAGCCATCAACATTCCCGTTTATAGCGATGCTCTGGTCGTTCTGGGAACGGCGGGCATCATAGTGCCGCTGATGCGGAGGCTCGGCGTCAGCCCCGTGATCGGCTATCTCGCCGCCGGGGCCCTGCTGGGCCCGCTCGGCCTCGGGTCGTTCATCGACAAGGCCCCGTTCCTCTTCTGGATCACCGTCGTCGATGCGGAGCGCGTCGCCGCCATCGCCGATCTCGGCGTGGTGTTTCTGCTGTTTCTGATCGGCCTCGAACTTTCCTATGAACGGCTGCTCGCCATGCGCCGCCTCGTCTTTGGCCTTGGCGGCGCGCAGGTTCTTATCTGTTCGGCGCTTCTCGCCGCAGTCGGGCTGTGGCGCGGCTTGAGTCCCGCCGCCGCGGTCCTGCTCGGCGCCTGCCTCGCCCTCTCGTCAACAGCCATCGTTCTGGAGGTCCTGTCGGGACAGGGGCGGCTCAAATCGGGCGCCGGCCGGGCCAGTTTCGCCATTCTGCTGGCGCAGGATATTGCGGTTATTCCGCTGCTGATGTTCGTCTCGATTCTCGGCGCGGGAGCCGGCGGACCGGTTCTCGTCAGCATCGGCCTCGCGCTGCTTCAGGCCGCCGCGGCGGTGGCGATCATCGTCGTTGCCGGTCGTGTCATCATGCGACCGGTGTTCCGCGTCGTCGCCGGTCAGAAGTCGAGCGAACTGTTCATCGCGGCGATCCTCTTCGTGATTATCGGCGCGGGATTCGTGGCGGCGCTCGCGGGCCTTCCCATGACGCTCGGCGCCTTTGTCGCCGGGCTGCTGCTGGCGGAAACCGCCTATCGCAAAACAGTGGAGGCCGCCATTGAGCCCTTCAAGGGTCTGCTGCTCGGCGTTTTCTTTCTCACCGTTGGCATGACTTTTGACGCCCGCGACCTCGCGCGCGAGCCAGGCTGGCTGCTCGCGGCTGTCGCCGGCCTGATCACGCTCAAGGCGCTTGTTATCCTGTTGCTCGCGCGGCTGTTCAAACTGCCCGCCGGCGTGTCCATCGAGACGGCGCTTTTGCTCGGCCCCGGCGGCGAATTCGCCTTCGTCGGCCTTGGCCTTGCGACCTCGCTTGGCCTCCTGGAACCGCGCACGGCCAGCTTCGTGATCGCCGTCACCGCGCTATCGATGGCGCTGATCCCGCCGCTGGCGGGCATTGGACGCGTGATGGCGCGGAAATTCGAAGCGCGCGGCGCGCCGGCCCCCGAGCTCTCGGTCATGCCGCAAAACCGGCAAAAGCACGTTATCGTCGTGGGACATGGCCGCGTCGGCAAGGTCGTCTGCGCGCTGCTGAGCGAGCATGGCGCGCGCTATACCGCCGTCGATATTAACGCCGCGACCGTCATCGCGGACCGACGCGCCGGCGGCGATGTGTATTTCGGCGACGCGACCAATGTTGAATTTATGAGGGTTTGCGGACTGAAGGAGGCGGCGGGCCTCGTAATCACCCTCGATTTGCCGGCCACAACAGACCGCGTTGTCATGGAAGCGCGCGCGGCCCGGCCCGACCTGCACATCGTGGCGCGCGCGCGTGACAGCGCCCACGCAAGGCGGCTTTACGCGCTCGGCGTCAATAATGCCGTGCACGAAACAATGGAAGCGAGCCTGCAAATAGCCGAGGCGGCGCTCGTCGGCATCGGGAAACCCATAGGCCATGTCATCGCCGCGATTCACGAGTTTCGCGATACCATGCGCAAGCGTCTGCAAGGCCCGCCGGACGGGGACAAGCCTGCCGGGGACGGCGCGCTTCCGCCCACCTGACGCGCCTGGCCGGCGGGCCCGCGAACAGACCCTGCGCCGCATTCGCGCGGGCTCCGGCGCAGTGTCGCCCGGCGTGGCGCTGCGCCCCGGCGAATGCCGCGGCAACGGCCCGCATATCTGGCTTAACCTTCAGCAGGCGCACGATCTGTGGTTCGCGAGGATCCCGCGGCGCGGCATCGCCGCGTGAGCTCTCCAACGAAACCGCCCCCCGCGCCTTGACGCATCGTTCCAGCCGCGCTTATCAACGCCGGAGCTATTCCCGCGGAGCCCGCCATGACCGAAGTTCTCCTTTGCGCCGGGGCGCGCACGCCGGTCGGGCGATACGGCGGCGCGCTCTCCGGCGTCAGGCCTG
>JANXWN010000085.1 GCA_025351125.1 Caulobacteraceae bacterium
CGAAAGGTCTTAACGTTTTTCGCCCCGGCGACGGCGGGAAAATGGCGGCCCTTGCCGACCTTGGAATTCTTGGGGAGGGTTAGCTGAACCATGCGGGGATGCTCTTAACTCTATCGGTTCAATACACCCGCGCCTTGGGCGGGATGTAGGCGACGTCGTTGGTCATGGTGTAGGCGTGCACCGGGCGATAGTCGATCTTGACCGCGCCGGTGGCGTCGTCAAACCAGGCCAGGGTGTGTTTCATCCAATCGGCGTCATTGCGATCGGCGAAGTCTTCGCGGGCATGGGCGCCGCGGCTTTCGGTGCGATTGACCGCGCCTTCGACGGTAACGATGGCCTGGCTGATCAGGTTTTCGAATTCCAGCGTCTCGACCAAATCGGTGTTCCAGATCAAGCCGCGATCGGTGACCTTGATATCCTTGCGCTTGGCGTGAACGGCGGCGAGGCGTTTGGCGCCGGAGGCCAGGGTTTCGCCCGTGCGGAACACGGCGGCGTCTTCCTGCGTCGCCATTTGCATTTCGAGGCGCAGATCGGCGGTGGACACTCCACCCGCCGCGCGGCGCAAACGGTCGAAACGGGCGAGGTGGCCGTCCGTCCATTCGGACTTGACCTCGCGCTGGCTCGCTCCGGCTTTTAGCGTCTCGCCGCAATGCAGGCCGACCGCCCGACCGAACACCACCAGATCGATCAGCGAGTTCGAACCGAGGCGATTGGCCCCGTGCACCGACACGCAAGCCGCTTCGCCGACCGCCATGAGGCCGGGCACGATGGTATCGGCGTTGTCGCCGACCTTGGTCAAAACCTCGCCGTGATAATTGGTGGGAATACCGCCCATATTGTAGTGCACCGTGGGGAGGACCGGGATCGGGGCTTTGGTCACGTCCACGCCCGCGAACACCTTGGCGGTTTCGGAAATGCCCGGCAGGCGCTGGTGCAGAACCTTCGGGTCCAGGTGATCGAGGTGCAGGAAGATGTGGTCCTTCTTGGGACCAACGCCACGGCCTTCGCGGATTTCGATGGTCATGGCCCGGCTGACCATGTCGCGCGGGGCTAAGTCCTTTACCGTCGGGGCGTAGCGCTCCATGAACCGCTCGCCTTGCGAATTGGTCAGATAGCCGCCCTCGCCGCGCGCGCCTTCGGTGATCAAGCACCCGGCGCCGTAAATGCCGGTGGGGTGGAATTGCACGAACTCCATATCCTGCAGCGGCAGGCCGGCGCGCAAAGCCATGCCGCCGCCGTCTCCCGTGCAGGTGTGCGCCGAAGTCGCGGAAAAATACGCCCGGCCGTAACCGCCGGTGGCCAAAACCACCGTTTGAGCGGAAAACCGATGCAGCGTCCCGTCGTCGAGTTTCCACGCGGTGACGCCGCGACAGACACCGTCGTCCATCATCAGGTCTAGCGCGAAATACTCAATAAAGAACTCGACGTCTCTGCTCAACGCCTGACCGTACATGGTGTGTAGCATGGCGTGGCCCGTGCGGTCGGCGGCGGCGCAGGTGCGCTGGATCGGCGCCTCGCCGAAATTGCGGGTCATGCCGCCAAACGCTCGCTGATAGATCTTGCCGTCGGGGGTGCGTGAAAACGGCACGCCCCAGTGCTCCAGTTCATAAACCGCGGCCGGTGCGTTACGGACCAGATATTCAATGGCGTCCTGGTCTCCCAACCAGTCGGAGCCCTTGACGGTGTCGTACATGTGCCAGCGCCAATCGTCCTGCCCCATATTGCCCAGACTGGCGGAGATACCGCCCTGCGCGGCGACGGTGTGCGAGCGGGTGGGAAATACCTTGGTAATGCACGCGGTCTTCAAACCGGCGGCGGCGCAGCCGACGGCGGCGCGCAACCCCGAGCCTCCCGCGCCGACCACCACCACGTCAAACTTGTGGTCAACGAATTGATAAGCGGACATATCAGACAGCTCCGCCGCCCAAGGCGACTTTCAACAGACAGATCACGGCCAACAGCGTTCCGCCGGCCGCCACAAAAAGGTTTACGATCATCAGCGCCACGCGGCTCACTTTGCGCGCAATGTAATCTTCGATGATCACCCGCATGCCTAAGTAGGCGTGATAGAAGCCGACGATAAACAGCAAGCACAACAAGGCCGCATTGGCCGGCGAGGCCAGCCAAGCGCGCGCCCCCTCGAAGCCGTGGGATGCGATCGTAAGCGCCGAAAACGTGGCCCAGAGGGTCAAACCCACAAGGGCGACGGCCGAGACCCTTTGGCCGATAAAATGGCCGACGCCGTGTTTGGCGGAGCCCAATCCCCGCGCTTGACCTAAGGGCGTGCGATAACCGGCCATGCTACCGCCCTCCCGATAACGCGATGACGGCCCAAACCGCAACGGCGGCCACGGCGGCGAAAATAATGGCGGCCCAGGCTGTTCTGTTAGCGGTCTTGGGCGCAAAGCCCTTGCCGAAATCCCAAACCAAGTGCTGCACGCCCATGGCCATGTGAAAAAACAGGGCCGTGGTGATGGCGAATAGCAACAGCTCGCCGGGAATCGAGCCCCAAAGACTGGCGTAGGCGTCGTAGGTTTGTCGCCCTGACGCCAACGCCCAAGCCCATCCCGCCAAGATCAACAAACCCAAATAGAGCCCCGTCCCCGCCGCGCGGTGCAGGATCGATGTGGCCATGGTCACATGCCAACGCCAAATCCCGGTATGCGGCGAAAGCGGACGCTCCCGCCCGCCCGGCGAAGTCTCGGCCATCCGTGATCTCAACGTCCCTATTGCAATGCGGCGCAACTTCTAAACCTTGGGCGAGGGGTGTCAACGAACAGCGGCAGGATTTAGGAGGCTCGCCGGCGTCGCTACAGCGACTTACCTTCCCCATGAAGCGAAGGGATGATCGGTTCCCCCCACCCCGCCGCGCGCATTTCTCGCAAGCGCGAGACCGTGCGTTCGAACTCAAAGGCCTGGTCTCCGGCGGGATAGAGCGTCTCGGGTTCGCCGGCCGCCAGGACGACGGTTCGGGCGCGCGCCTCATAGAGCGTGTCGATCAAAATGGCGAAACGCTTGGCTTCATTGCGTTTTTCAGGGCCGAGTTTCGGGACGCCTTCAACGAACACCGTATGAAATCGCGCGGCGATGGCGATATAATCTTCGGGCCCCAGAGCGTGCACACACAGGCTGGCGAAATGCGCGCGCAGCAAACCGCCCGCCGCGCGCGGCCAGTGTTCCTGGCGTCCCAGCACCTCAAGGGTGACGCCGGCTTCGACGTCGGTCCCCAGCAGATCGCGCCATAACGTGTCGAATTGCAGCGCGTTGTCCGGATCGATGGGCGAGAACCAGGTCCGCGCGCCGCGCAGACGCTCGCGACGATAATCGAGCGCGCCCATAACCGGCACGATGTCCAGGCGGTCCTTAAGCAAAGCAATAAATGGGAGGACCAATTGCCGATTGATTCCGTCACGATACAGATCGTCCGGCGGGCGGTTCGAGGTCGCGACAACGGTCACCCCGCGCGCGAGCAGGGCTTCGAACAAGCGCCCCAGGATCATCGCGTCGGCGACATCGGTGACCTGAAACTCGTCAAAGCACAGCAGACGCGCCTCGGTCGCGATGAGGTCGGCCAGGGGAGGAATCGGATCATCGCCGCGTGTTTGCCCAAACATAGCCCGCCGCGCGCCCGCGTCCCCGCCGCGCCAAATGCCCACGCGCCGGTGAACGTCGGCCATAAAGGCATAGAAATGAATACGGCGTTTGGGCGTCATGGGCGCGACCGCGAAGAACAAATCCATCAGCATGGATTTGCCGCGTCCTACCGGACCCCACAGATAGGCCCCGCGCGCGGCCTCTGCTTTACGAAACAGGCCCGCCGGTTTGGCCGTCGCCAATACCTCTTCGACCGCCGATAAGGCGTCAACCGCGGCGGTTTGCGCGGGATCGGCCGTCAGGGCGCCGTCCGCCAGTCGTGATTCATAGGCGGCGCGAAGACGTCCGGGCATGTCCGCTGGTTAGCCGGTCGGCGGCTGACGGTCCAGAAGCTCTCGTACCCGGTCGGCGGACCGCGCGAGCCGTGTGCCCTTAGGCGTGACGACGATCGGGCGGTTGACAAGGATGGGGTGCTCGACCATGGCGGCCAGGATCGCCGCGTCGGTCGTGGCCGGATTGAGCAAATCCAGCGCTTCGACCTGCGGGGCGTTCTGACGCATCGCCTCGCGCGGCCCGACGCCCATAGCCGCGAACAAACCTCCGAGTTGCGCACGTGTCCAGCCGGCTTTCAGATATTCGACTACCGTCGGCTCGTAACAGGCGGCCTCGATCATCGCCACGACGTTACGCGACGTGCGGCAAGCGGGGTTGTGGTAAACGGTGATCGGGAAGGCGTCGTCGCTCAAAATATGATCCTCTTACTGGAGCGCAGGCGCCTCGCCTGCGTCTTATGTCAGGTCGCGGGCGAAGCGCCCGCGCTCCTCTCATATCCCGCCGTACCACTCATAACCGCGGTCTTCCCAATAGCCGCCCTTACCGCCTTTCAGGTGATCGAACCGGTCGGTCAGTTCGATCCGCATGACATATTTGGCGTGTTTATAGCCGAGTTGCCGTTCCACGCGCAGACGCAAAGGCGCGCCGTGCGGGACAGTAAGTGGCGAGCCGTTCATCGAATAGGCCAACAGGGTTTGCGGGTGGAAGGCGTCGAACAAGTCGATGCTTTCGTAATACTGGCCTGAACCGTCCAGCGAGTCGTCGAGGTCGTCGGCGCAATGAAACACGGCAAAACGCGCCTTGGGCGAGACGCCCACCATCGCCAATAAGTGATGCAACGGCACGCCGGTCCAACCGCCGATGGCGCTCCAGCCCTCGACGCAATCGTGGCGCGTGATTTGGGTGCGCACGGGAAGGCTGCGCAAATCGGCTAAGGTGAAGTCGCGTGGGGCGCCGACCAGACCGTCGACCTTCAGGCGGTAGTCGGCAAACCCGCCGTCCATCAGAGTTTGGTAGGCGTCGTCGCTCGGCATGGTGCTGCCGTTGGCCTTGAACACAGGCGAAAGGTCCTTGGCGGTATATTCACGCGCCAAGGGCTGGCCCGACAGCAAGAACCGCTGAGCATTGAGGCTGAGCGACTGGGCGTGGCCGATGAAATGCTGGATCGAGGGCGCGCCGGTGACGCGGTCACAGCCGCTCAACATCAATCCGCCCAGGCCCGCCGCCCCGGTTCCGATCAGCCCGCGCCTGGAAACGATTCGACGACTCATGGGGCATGCTCCCGCCGAACGGCATAGCGACCGGTAATCATTGAGCGCATTTCGTTGACCACGCCGGCCAGGAAGACTTCGACCACGTGCACAATGACGAACAGGACCATCAGATTGGCGAAGATAAAGTGGATCGACCGCGCGGTCGGCCTGCCGCCAAACAGATCGAGCAGCCATGGAAGAGCGGCGTCGATGCCGGGCGACATCGTCATACCGGTGAGAATAATCCCCGGCACGACCACCACGATCACCGCCAGATAGGCGAATTTCTGTAGGATATTATAACGCTTGGCGTCGTCGCCGGTCGGGTG
>JANXWN010000105.1 GCA_025351125.1 Caulobacteraceae bacterium
CGGACATCCCCCCGCACCGCGACAACGTGAGCGCCTATCCGGCGCAGGTCTTCCGCCACGCCCTCGACATCGGCGTGCATGTCGAAGATCGTCAGATCACACCCGGCCTGTGCGAGCGCCCGCGCATAACCCAGGCCCAGCCCCATGGCCGCGCCGGTGACGATAGCCGATTGTCCTTCCAACGCCCGCGATCGTGTCATCTCAAGCCTCGTGATCGGATGCCGCCTCGGGGCCGCCGCTGTTGGTCACCGCCGATACTATAGCCAAAACTAGCACGGGTTGTTAGTTTGACCATGCACGACGGACGCCGCGCGCCGCCCGCGCCAGGGAGTTGAAAAACAATGACGGTAAACGTGTTGATCGTCACCAAGGGCCATCCCTTCGATCACAATGCCTTCCACGCCATGTTCGACGCCGATCCGTCGCTCACCAGCACCTTTGTCGAACACCCCGCCGCTCAGGTCATGCTGCGGCCTGAGAACGTGGCGCCCTACGATGCCGTGGTGTTCTACGACATGTGGGGGATCCCGCTCGATCCGACGAGCTCGGACAGCGCCCAGCCAACCGCTGACTATGCGGCGAGCATTGCGGCGCTCTTGCAGTCGGGCAAGGGTCTGGTCTTACTGAACCACGCGCTCGTGCAATGGCCGATGTGGCCGCTTTGGCGCGAGATCTCCGGGACCACCTTTAGGCTGACGGCCGGCGACGTGGATGGCCAGTCCGTCCCGGGATCGGGCTATCGCGGCGGCGCCGGCGAGCCGCATCGCAACGCCGTGCATCGTCTTTCCCCGGCTCAGGTCGATCATCCTGTCACCCGCGGTTTGGGGGGCGGTTTCGAAATCGTCGACGAGCTTTATATCCGTACGCCTCTGGCTTTGAGCGCCGACATCGTGCCGCTGTTCACCAGCAACTACGCCTTCATCCCGTCGAACTTCAATCCGCCGCCGCTCGCCCCCAAAGCCGAACAGGACGCTTGGTCGCATCCCACGGGCGACAACGTCATCGTCTGGGCCAAGCGGACGGCCAAGGCTCCGGTGGTGGCGTGCGAAGCCGGGGACGGGCCGGACGCCTATGCCAACCCGGGCTTCCGAACCCTGTTAAGCAACGCCATCGCCTGGGTCGCTTCGGCGGAAGCCCGCGCTTGGGCGCGTGGCGAGTCCTGATGGGCGCGCAAATCATACCTCTCGCCCTGCCCGGCAAGCTCGCCGCCCTCGGGACGGTGATGCAATTGGCTTTCGTGCCGCGGAATTTTGACGCGGCCATGGCTTATTGGACCGAGACCCTGGGGGTCGGCCCGTTCTTCCTATGGGAGCATGTCGCGGTCGACAGCCTGATCTGTCGGGGCCAAAGCATCCGCGCGGATTTCTCGATCGCCTTGGCGCAATGGGGCGATGTGCAGATCGAACTGATCCGCCAGGATAACGACGCGCCGTCGATCTATCGCGACTGGAATTCCAACGCCCTGCACCATATTCAGTTGACGGTGGACAGCTATGACGAGGCTATAGCGGCGTGCGAACGCGCAGGCTTCTCCCTCGCCATGGAGGGGCGGGGACTGCTGGGGTCGCCCGAACTACGTTTCGGCTATTGTGATCTGGGAGACTATGGCCCGGCGCGATACATCGAATTTGCGCATCATCCCGATGGCGGCTCCGGCGGGCGCGCGAGTATGAACCGGATGAAGGCGGCGGCGAAGGGTTGGGACGGGACTGATCCGGTTCGGCCGCTGTTCTGATCATTCCGGACGGAAGGTCGCCGGAAGGCGCCAGCAGGCATGCATCTCGCCCACCCTCAAGGCGCGGAGCGAAGGCTCCGCATTGGCCTTCAACCTCAGATCGACCAGCCGGTCGATGACGACGTTGGATGCGACGACGGCGATGTCGCGCGTCACGGCGTAAAGCGAGCGGGGCCGGTCGTCGGGCTCGGCGGGGTATCTTGAGGGTTTACCCAGGCCGAAAGCGATTGCGGAAGGAAGTCCATCAGCCCGGTACTGGCCACGCGGCTCGCGTTGACACAGGTCTTTGCGCTCGACCTGAAACAGGCCGGGATCGGAAAACAGCCGCGGATCGCGATTGGCCGCGCCGGCGGCGCAGATGACCAGGGCGCCCTCGGGAAGCAGCAGACCGAAGCGCTCGACTTCGTGTCTGGCAAAACGTCGCGCGAACAGAACAGGCGTCGAATGGCGCAGGGTCTCGAGATAGGCGAATTTCATCAGGCGGCGATCTTGGACCACCCGATCAAACTGGTCGGGGTGCGTCAGCAGCAAAAACCAAAGGTTGGCCAGCGCGCCGTGCAAGGTTTCGTGATCCATTTCCAATAGGGTGGTCGCCACGTCGGCGGCCGTGACCGGTTTGCCTTCGACCTGCGCCATGGCCGTCAACAGGTCGTCTTGCGGTTCGCGGCGGCGGGCCTGCAAATGCGGGCGAACCAGGTCGGCCAACCCGCGTAGCGCCGCGGCGCCGGCGCAACGGGCGGCGGGATGCCAGTGCGCACCGCGCTGGGCGGCCCACAACGCTTCGGCAAAGCGGTCGAAGTCGGTATCCGGCAGGCCCAGAACCCGCGCCACAAGCGCCAGGGGGTAGCGCGCCGCGAAGGCGGTGGCGATATCGGCGCCGCCGGCGCGGGCGAAGTCATCGACGATCCGATGGGCGACGGACTGCGCGTGGCGATCGACGAGAGCGACGGCGGTGGTCAGGATGCTCAAATGTTCGCGTAGATCGCGGCCGAAGCCTTCGAGGCCATAGGCCCGCAGCTTTGAGCGGGTCTCGAAATTGGCGTCGTCAACGAAAATCGACGTGACGTCGTCGTAGCGGGTCAGCCAGTAGGCATTGCCGACCCAGTCGCGGTAGCAGGGATAGTTTTCCCGCAGAACATCGAAAACTGGATAGGGATCGCGCGCGAAGGCCTCGGAAATCAACGACGATGGATCCAGCTTTTCGGTGGATTGCGCCACGCGCAAACGCTGGTGCACTTCGTAGCTGCGGTAGGCGCCCTTGGCTTGCGTCGCGCGCGGCGCGATGACCACGCCGTTGCGGCCGATGGCGGGCGGTCCGGCGTCCGGCGAGATCGGGTCGCGGCCGACGGCGTCAAGCAAGATCGTAATCCAGCCACAGTTCGCGGATGGAACCCAGCCCGATGGGGGCCAGAGAAACGCCGTCGATATCCTTGGCCATGCTCTCCACGCGAATTCGTGGATTCTTCATGTGCCGCCAAAGCGTACGCGAGCCGATGACCGCCTCCTGGTGGGCGATCCAGGCTCCGGGACACAGATGCGGCCCCACCCCGAAGGCCATGTGACTGCAGCGCCCATCCTTGCGATAGCCGCTACGTAACAGCTTGCCGCTGTAAAGGTCGGGCCGAAAGATGTCGAACGCTTCGGGATCATTGAATACGCGCTCGTCGTGATTGGCCGAGACATCGACCATGTTGATCAGAGAGCCGGCCGGTATGCGCCGGCCGTACATTTCGATGTCGAAGCTATTGTGACGGGGCTGGCCGCCGATGGGCGTCGAGTGACGCAAGGTTTCATGGAATACCTGGTCCCAAAGGCTTTCGTCCGCGAACACCCGGTTCGCTTGGGTCGGGTGCTCCAACAACAACCGCCACATATTCATAATGGCGCCGCGGGTCGTCTCGCCCCCCCCGCCGACCACAAGGGCCACGTTGGAGGTAATTTCCTCCGTGGACAGAAGATCGCCGTCCAGCCTCGCCTCGCACAGCTTGGAAATAATGTCCTTACCCACGGGTCGCCCCGCGTGGTCGTGCAGGAAGCTCGGGCTGACCCGCCGCTCGGCGACGATCACCTGAAGATAGTCTTCGAGATCCTGGCGTGCCTCCAGGCCGCGCTTTTGGTTCTGAGAGCCGCCCAGCCCTGACATCATCGAATTGTACCAATAGTAGAACCGACCGCGTCCAGCCTGGGGAATACCCAACACGCCGCACACGACGGAAATCGGGAATTCATTGGCGAAGGCTCGTCCCAGCTCCACGGTTCTCACGCCATGGCTGTCTCTCGCCCATCGGCCATCGGCGGCCAGGGCGTCCCAGCCTTCGATCATTGATGCGGCCTGGCGTTCAATGATCGGGATGCGGGCTTCCAGCGACTGACCCACGAGATGTTGGCCATAAAGATTGCGCCGCCGCTTGTGTTCGATGCCGCTCAATTCGAGCTGGGTATTGCCCAAAACGCCGCTGGAGGAGCCTTTGGGTATGGTGTTGAAGCCGTCGTCGTCGAAGTAACACCGTGTGATGTCGTCGTAGCGCGTCAGATAGTAGCAATTGTGCAGCCCGTCGTGGAACGCCGGGTGGTGGTCGCGCATGATACGATAATAGGGGTAGGGATTACGGGCGAACTCCGGACTGTCGAACAAGCGCGGATCGATATGCGGCGCGCCGTCCGCGTCGCGACCCATGTCGCAGGCTTGGCCCACCGGCATGAGCGGAAATTCCGGCGAGTCGGTTTCGCCGCTCGCCATTCGCTCCACGAAACGGACAAAAGCGCCGGCTGCGGCCATGGACATTTCCTCGTCCACGAACCCTATTCAGGCCCGGTCGTCGCGTCAATAAACCAAAACGTGTTACGTTGTTACCCGTCGATCGGGCGTCCGATCGC
>JANXWN010000114.1 GCA_025351125.1 Caulobacteraceae bacterium
GCGCTGGACCTCTGGGATCTGCCGATCGCCGCAGTCTGGCCGTTGCTCGCTGGCCTGATCGCCTGGGTTTTCGCTTGGCTCGGCGCCGCCGGCGCCTTGAAGCGGATTGCGTGACGCGTTGGGCGTGAAGGGCTTGGCGGCGCTCTTGGCGTGCCTTTTAATTTGGGCCGCCGGGCTGCTGGCCTTTGCGGATCGCGTGCTGCGCTTGACACCCGCCGACATGCCCGCGCGCGCCGATGGCATCGTCGCCCTGACGGGGGGGTCGGATTTGCGTTTGGCGGCGGCGACGGACCTGCTGGAAAATGGCCTTGGCGGCCGTCTCCTGGTGTCCGGCGTCAACCTGCACGCGCGCCGGAGCGATCTGTGGGGCGTGACGGGCGCCGCCAAGCCGGTGTTCGACTGCTGCGTCGACCTCGGCTACGCCGCGGCTGACACGATCGGCAATGCGCGCGAAGCGGCCGAGTGGACCAAGGCCATGGGCTTCAAAAGTCTCATTTTGGTGACGGCAGATTATCACATGCCCCGCGCCATGTTGGAACTAAGGGCGGTCCTGCCGGACGCCGCGATTACTGCTTATCCGGTCGCGACGGCGGAACTGGACGTGCGCCATTGGTGGCAAACGTCGCAGGGGGCTCGGCGGATGATGCTGGAATACGACAAATACCTCGTCGCCTTAACGAGCGCTTGGTTCATCGGGTTGGGGGAAAGCGACAAGCCGGTGAGGCCGAAATGACGGCGATACGGTCGCTGTTATTTATCAGCATATTTTATCTGTGGTCGCTGGCGATGAGTCTCGCTCTGACTCCCCTGTTGCTCGCGCCGCGCCGCTGGATGATCGGTGGGATGCGGCTTTGGGCGCGCGGCGTGCTCGCCATGATGTATCCGCTCTGCGGCATTCGGGTTGAGTTCCGCGGATTAGAGCATTTGCCGCCCGGCGCGGCTTTGATCGCGGCCAAACACCAATGCATGTTCGACACCATGGGCCCCTTCGTTGTCTTCGCGGATTCTTGCTATGTGATGAAAAAAGAGCTGTTGACCATCCCGTTTTACGGTTGGTTCTGCGTCAAGGCGGGCATGATCGCGCTGGACCGCGACGGCCAAGCCAAGGCGCTGCGCAAGCTGATCACCGAAGGCAAGGCGGCCTTGGGCGCGCGCCGGCAGGTGGTGATTTATCCCGAAGGCACCCGCGTCGCGCCGGGCCAAACCGGCAATTACCACCCCGGCATCGCCGCCCTTTATCGCGCCGGCGGCCTGCCGTGTATCCCGCTGGCGACCAATTCGGGCCGGCATTGGCCCGCGCACGGTTTCCTGCGCCACCCCGGAACCATCATCTACCAATTCCTTGAGCCGATCCCGCCGGGGCTGCAACGCGCGGAATTTATGCGAGTATTGGAAGAGCGGTTGGAGGCGGCGTCGCGGGCATTGCTTAACGAATAGCCTCGCGCGCCTCGACCATCTTGAGGAGCCGCTCCATGCCGTGATCGCGGACACCTTCCTGGCGCAAATGCGCCACCAGATCGCGCAGATAGTCGATATTGCGGCCCGATAGACCGGTCGCCCCCGCGATAAGCTCGGCTTGCGCCTCGAGACTTAAGGACCCGGCCCATTGCGGGTGGGCGCGGTCCGATAGGAAGATCAGGCTGCGCGCCCGAACGCCGTCGTCCAGCGTCACTCCGGCGTAGGCTTCGATATAGGTTTCGGTGGGCTGCTCGCGTTCCATCAGATAGGCGTGGACGGCGAGCCAATCTTCGCGGGCCACGCGATAGGCGGCGCCGCGCACGGAGCCGCCAGGGGCCAGTCCCAAAACCAAGCCGTTGCGCTGCGGCGTACCGCGATGATGCACCGAATAGATGCAAAACGCCCGCCGTCGCCCATGGAGCACGGCCCCGCGACGCTCTACAAAGGCAAACCCCGGCCGCCACATTAGCGAGCCGTAACCGAACACCCAAAGCGCGCCTGGCTCGTCCGCCGTCATTCTTCGCGATCCTAAGCTGTCCCAACGCCGCATGATCCTGCCCGACACCGCCGCCGTTCGCAAACCCCGCCGCCTGGGTTTGGTTATTCCGTGGGCGCTGGCGGCGGCGATTGCGGTGGGGTGGAGCGGCGGCTGGTTTTGGCTCAAGGCCGAGACGATCCGCAAGATGGACACTGCGCGGGCGCAAGCGGCGGCGGCAGGATGGCGGCTGGACTGGACCAATCGCAAGGTCTCGGGGTTTCCGTTCCGGCTAAACGTCGATTTAATCAATGCCCATTGGGGCGAGGCGTCGGGCTGGTCGGTGACGGCGCCGGTTTTGAACGCGCAGGCCTACGTATCACGCACGGACAGCTGGACGATGGTGGCGCCGCGGGGGGTGGTGGTCACGCGACCGATGCGAGGCGCCGTCAACGTCAAGGCGAGGATTTTGCGTGGGAGCATCGCGAACTTTGACTCTCACCCACCGCGCGTCTCGATCGAAGGGATCGACGTGCGGTTCGATATACCCAAGGCCCAGACATCGAATACCGGGCTCAGCGCGTCGGAACTCCATCTGCACACCAAAGCCGGCCCGTTGGACCAGGGCGCGTTTTATGTCAGTCTCGATCACATGCGAAACGGGGCCGGCCAACCAAATGATTTCATCATCGAAGCCGTTTATACTCACGCTTCGGCGTTGAACGGCCGCGATTGGCCCAGCGAGGCGAAGGCGTGGGAAGAAGCTGGAGGAAGGATCGACTTTCGACAAGGCGATGCCCGAAGCCCCTTGATCAATTGGTTTGAACCCTTGCCGCCTCCCTCCCCAAACCTCCGTCATCAGCGGCCCTCAGTGCCGGTGACTCATAGAGCAATACTGCCCGCCGGGCCGGCGCGGCGACCCCACGCGCTCGCCGAAGGGGTGGCCGGGACAAGCCCGGCCATGACGGCAGGTAAAAATGCGGGCAAAGGGCGGGCGCACCTTTATTGACCCCCGCCGCCATCGTCGCCATACCCCCGGCCATGACCGACGCCCTGCCCACGCCCCGTCCAGGCATTACTGACATTCAGGCGTACACGCCCGGCAAGGCGGGCGCCGAGGGTGTAGCTAACCCGGTCAAGTTGTCCGCCAACGAAAACATATTGGGCTGCAGCCCCCTCGCGCGCGAGGCTTATGTGGCGGCGGCGGTTAATCTGGCGCAATATCCGGACGGTCGAGGCGCCGCTCTGCGGGCCGCTTTGGCCGATCATTATCGGCTTGAACCCAACCGCCTGATCCTCGGTTGCGGCACCGACGAAATCTTCGCCCTGCTCAATCAAGTCTACCTGTGCGCCGGCGATAATATCGTGCAGGGTCAGTGGGGGTTCGGCGCCTACGCCATCGGCGCGCGCGCCAACGAGGGCGAGGTGAGGTTCGCGCCGGAGCGCCACTATCGTATCGACGTCGACGCCATGCTGGCGGCTATCGACGAGCGTACGCGCCTGGTGTTCCTCGCCAATCCCGCCAATCCGACGGGCACGTTCATCACCGAGGCCGAGGTGCAACGCTTGCACGCGGGCCTACCGCCTAACGTCCTGCTGGTGCTTGACGGCGCCTATGCCGAATTTAATACCGACCCCGGGTTCGACGACGGCCTGAAGTTAGCCCGCGACGCGCATAACATCGTGGTTACGCACACCTTTTCCAAGCTTCACGGCTTGGCTGCCTTGCGCGTCGGTTGGGCTTATGCGCCCGCCGCCGTCGCCGACGCGGTCGAGCGCATCCGCCCCCCGTTCAACACTTCCATCCCCGCGCAGGCCGCCGCCGTCGCCGCCCTGGCCGACACGGAGTTTCAAGCCCGCGCGTTGGCCTTGGTGGAACAATGGCGCCCGTGGCTGACCCAACAATTGGCTGGCTTGGGGTTGGACGTCACGCCGTCCTCGGCTAACTTCATGATGATGGAATTTCCTGCGACTCCGGGCAAAACCGCCGCCCAAGCCGAAGCGTTTTTGGCCTCGCGGGGGTTGATCCTGCGCGGTCTGGCGGGTTACGGCCTCGACAACCATTTGCGCGTCACCATCGGGCTGGAAGAGCATAATCGCGCCGTGGTTGACGCTCTGGCGGCGTTCATGGCGGCATGACCGGCCCCGTTTTTTACGAAAAGCTGGCGATCATTGGCTGCGGCCTGATCGGCTCGTCCGTCGCGCGCGCCACTCGCGCTCGCGGCTCCGTCGGGGCCATCGCCGTGTTCGACGCGAGCGCGGCGGTCCGCGAACGCATCACCGCCCTCGGTTTGGCCGACGTCGTGTGCGATGATCCGTGCGCGGCAGTGCGGGACGCCGATCTGGTAATTTTCGCCACGCCGCCGCTGGCGATCGGCCCGGCGGCGGCGCTTGTCGCTACGAGCCTCAAACCAGGCGCGACCATCACCGATGTCGGCTCGGTGAAGGCGGCGGTATCGGAAGCCTTTGCGCAAGTCTTGCCCGCCGACGCGTGGGTTATTCCGGGCCACCCGGTCGCGGGCGCGG
>JANXWN010000120.1 GCA_025351125.1 Caulobacteraceae bacterium
GTTCGCGCGCCGTCAAGGCGGGACGAACCAGTCGCGGTCTTCGGTCGGCAATATCCTCGACGCTGCGGTGCAGGATCAAACGCACGGCTTGATCAAACCGTCCCTGCGCCGCCAAACGATCGGCGTTTTCCAACAAAGCGCGCGCCTTTCGCGCGTCGGGTCGCCAATCGGCCACCCCCGCGCGAGCTTTGGCTTTTCGCGGGCGACGCGCAAACCGTACGCCGACGACTTCGCGCACGATCAAGAACAGCACGCCGGCCGCCACCAGACCGACGCCAAACCAAAACAGAATTTTCAAAATCGGCATCGCCGCCTCGAAAGCATGGGCGAGGAAACGACCCAAAGCTTTCATCCATTCAGGCTGACGCGGCGGTTCGGGTGGAACGCTGTTACCGAAAGCAAATTGCAGCGCCTTGTCGTGCAACAGCCTCGCGTGCACGTCGCCGATCGACGCTCCTCGCGCCCCGTTCACACCCCCCGTCGCCACGCCGACTCCTCCACGCCCACCGCAGCGGCGATCCTGACCGGTCGAGCCACGACGTGCATGGACGCCGGGATGGGCCCCTACTCCGCCGCCTGCAACATGGGCGGCGACGCCTTGGCGGCGGTCGGTGGATTGCTAAACACCAGCACGCCGTCGTCCACCACGCCCTTACGAATCATAATCTTATCGCGTTGATAATCTTGTGGATTGATCCACGGCGCACGGTCGCCCTGTTTGGGCAGGCGGTCCATCGTGCGGGCCATGTAGCCCGAGGAGAAATCCTCGATCCACGGACGCGCCGGCATGGCGTGCTCGTCGGCGCGCAAGGTCGGGGTCGCGACGCGCGTGCCCGTCCGGTCCAGGTGGTTCACTAGCCTGCAGACATATTCGCTGGTCAAATCGGCCCGCAGAGTCCACGAGGCGTTGATATAGCCGAAGGTGGAAATCAAATTGGGCACGCCCGAATACATCATGCCCTTATAGGTCCAGGTGTCGCTGAACGTCACGGGCGCGCCGTCGAGGGAAAACTCCATTTCGCCGAGCATGACCATATTCAAGCCGGTTGCCGAAACGACGATGTCCGCCTCCAGGGTTTGACCCGATTGCAGAAGTATGCCGGTCTCGGTGAAGGTGTCGATATGGTCGGTGACGACCTGCGCCTTGCCCTGGCGAATAGCCTCGAAAAGGTCGGCGTTGGGCACGAGGCAGAGCCGCTGATCCCATGGATTATAGCGCGGCGTAAAATGGGTCTCGACGTCATAGTCGGGTCCCATCTGCTTGCGCACCGCGTCAATCAGCGTGGCCTTGACCTTGGCCGGGTCGGTGCGGCTTTTGCGATACACCGCGCCCTGCATGGCGACGTTTTTCCATCGCGTGAGGGCGTAGGCCCAACTCTCCGGCAAAATCTTGCGAAGAAAGTTGGCGATGGCGTCCTTATCGGGGCGTGAAAATACATAGGAGGGCGAGCGCTGCAACATGGTGACGCGCGCCGCCTTTTGCGCCATGGCCGGGATCAGTGTCACCGCCGTCGCGCCAGAGCCGATCACCACCACCTGTTTGCCGGCATAGTCCAGATCTTCAGGCCATTTTTGCGGATGGACGATTTGGCCCTTGAAGCGCTCGGCGCCCTTGAACGCCGGAGAAAAACCGCCCGCATAACTGTAATAACCGGCGCACATCAGAAGCACGTTACAGGTTAGACTGACTGTCTCTCCGGTGTCGGTGCGCTGCGCCCGCACCGTCCATGTCGCGGTTTGCGACGACCACGCGGCGCTGACCACCTTGTGATTATAGCGGACGTGGCGTTCGACTCCGTAATCGCGGGCCGTCTCGCGCACGTATTTGAGGATCGACGGCCCGTCGGCGATCGATTTGGCTTCGCGCCATGGTTTGAAGCTGTAGCCCAGGGTATGCATGTCGCTGTCGGAACGGATGCCGGGGTAACGAAAAATATCCCACGTCCCGCCCATCGCCTCACGACCTTCGAGAATAGCGTAGCTTTTGCCCGGGCAGGCCTTTGACAAATGCACGCCGGCGCCTACCCCCGACAAACCCGCGCCGACAATCAACACATCCACATAATCCAAAGTCATCGCGGTCCTCGCCCGTTCGCCAGTCCGTAACTGACCGGTGATCACCCATGCTAAAGGAGGTTGAACGACGATGCACACGGTTTTTGGCGGCGGCGCAAAGCGGATGTCCGCGGGCCGCGGTGTGACGATCAGGCGCGAGGCGTCGATGATTTTGCGGCGAACCGTTTCAAAACGCTTGCCGCGTATCCATCTTGGCATGGCGACGAACGCACCCGTCATTCGGGCCAAAGGAAAGCCGCCATGATCGATATTAGACCTTTCGACAGCCTCGGGGGCGCCGACCACGGCTGGTTGAACGCCAAGCACCATTTCGCCTTTGCCGACTATCGCGATGCCAAGCGCACGCACTGGGGCGCTTTGAGAGTGTGGAACGATGACGCGATAGCGCCGCACTCCGGCTTTCCGCCGCACCCGCACAGCAACATGGAGATTATCACCTATGTGCGTGAGGGCGCGATTACCCATCAAGACAGCCTGGGCCACGAAGGCCGCACCACGGCGGGGGATGTGCAGGTGATGAGCGCCGGAACCGGCATTCGCCACGCCGAATACAATCGCGAGGCTGAAACGACGCGCTTGTTTCAAATCTGGATCATGCCCGATCAGGCCGGCGGGGCGCCGACCTGGGGGGCCAAGC
>JANXWN010000132.1 GCA_025351125.1 Caulobacteraceae bacterium
TCCATGCCCGACATGATCGATGCGGCGGCCATATTGACCGTGGTGATGCCCGACCCGCAGAACCGGTCCAATGTCACGCCGCTCGCGCGAACATCGTACCCGGCGGTGAGCGCCGCCATCCGGCCCATGTCGGCGCCTTGCTTGCCCCGTTGGGTGCTGGTTCCCCAAATGATGTCGTCGACTTCGGCGGTATTGAGATGATTGCGTTCGGCCAAGGCTTTCAGCACGGTGGCGGCCAGATGCTGAGGATGCAGATCGGCTAGGGCCCCCTTGCCGACCTTGCCGACACCGCGCGGCGTGCGACAGGCGTCGATAATATAGGCTTCCGGCATGGGATGTTTCCTTCACAAGAGGTGGTGCGTTGCGTATGGCTTGCCACGCCATATCCCACAGATCAATGTTCACTTAGGGTAAGCTGGCGCGAACAAGACAACGTAACATTTCGGGGCGCAACAATCGTATGAGCTTAACCGCTAAGGCCGCTTTGTTGCAAGGCGTTCGCGTCGTTGATCTGACGACCGTCGTATTTGGTCCATATTGTACGCAGATCCTCGCCGATCTCGGCGCTGACGTGATCAAGGTCGAGACGCCCGCGGGCGACGCCTTTCGCTATTCGGCCAAACCGGCCAAAACCCGCGGGATGAGCCCCGGGCACATGGCGTTGAATCGCGGCAAGCGATCTTTGGTGCTCGATCTGAAAAACCCGGATGGATTGGCTGAAATCACGGCCCTGATCGCCGGCGCGGACGTGTTCGTGCACAATGTCCGAGGGCCCGCCATCGAGCGATTGGGGTTGGGCTACCAGGCCGTCAAGGCGATCAAAAGCGATATCGTCTATGTGCACTGCGTCGGGTTCGCGTCGGACGGACCCTATGGCGGCAGACCGGCTTATGACGACGTCATTCAGGCGGCCAGCGGAACCACCACCCTGCTCTCGCGCGTCGATGGCGATCCCGCGCCGCGCTATTTTCCGTCGTTGATCGTGGATAAAATTTCCGGCCTGCACGGCGCCTATGCGGTGATGGCGGCCTGCATCCACCGGTTACGCACCGGCGAGGGACAATTTGTCGAAGTTCCGATGTTTGAGCTGTTCTCCCATTTCATGCTGACCGAGCATTTGGGCGGGCTGACGTTTGATCCGCCGAACGGTCCGGTTGGATATGCACGCCAGATCGATCCCGATCGTCAACCGTTCCCGACCGCAGACGGCTTCATCAGTTTTGTGGCCTATTCGGAAGCGGCCTGGAGAACGGTGTTCGAGATCGCCGGCGCGCCGGAGGTGATGCAGGCTCCGGCGTTCTCGACCCCGCAATTAGTCAGTCAAAATATATCGGACCTGTACAAAGCGATCGCGGCGCGCACGCCGGGCAAGTCGACGGCCGAGTGGCTGGCGGCGTTTGAGGCCGCTGAAATTCCCGCCATGGCGGTGCGTGATCTGGCCGATATCCGCGATGACCCTCACTTGAAAGCGACCGATTTCTTTGAGCGTCGCGAGCATCCGACCGAGGGGGCCTATTTCGCGATGCGCGCTCCGGTGCGCTTCGCCGCCGCGCCCAACCCCGAGGTTCGCCCCGCGCCGACGCTGGGCCAGCACCCCGGAGCCGACTGGGATCGATAGCCGAGCGCCCGCCCGCCGTCGCCCGCCGTTTTGAAAACGTCAGCGCCATTGCGCGATCAAGCGCGGGTCGATTAGAGTCCGAACTTCCGTTGGGAGAGCCTGCCATGCGCTATGATATTTCCGGGACGACGATGCAGACGGTGGGCGTGGATCTATCGCCCGGCGAGACGATTTACAGCCAGACCGCCACCATGGCGTGGATGACCGACGGCGTGCGGATGCATACCAATACCGGCGGCGGCCTCTTTGCCGGCATCAAGCGTTCGCTCAGTGGGGGCACTTTTTTTGTCACCGATTTTACCGCCGAAGGTCGTGCCGCGCACGTCGCGTTCGCGCCCCGGTTCCCCGGCTCGATTCTCGCGCGCAATCTGAAACCTGGCGAATCGTTGATTTGTCGCAAAGAGACTTTTCTGGCGGCTGAAAAGTCGGTCACCTTCGAACTGGCGTGGCAACAGAGGATCGGCGCGGGGTTTTTTGGCGGTAACGGGTTTATCCTCCAGCGGGTTACCGGCCCCGGCACTGTGTTTCTCGATTTGTCCGGCGAAGTGGTCACCAAACAACTGCAGCCCGGCGAGCGATTGTTCGTCCACGCCGGACATGTCGGCGTGCACGACCCCAGCGTGACGTTTGAGATTCAGATGGTTCCTGGTTTTCGAAACATCTTGTTCGGCGGTGAAGGCTTGTTCCTCGCCTGCCTGACCGGTCCAGGCGAGATTCATCTGCAGTCCATGCCAATTCTCAATCTCGCAGAGGAAATCGCCCGCTATATGCCCGGCAACAACGCCGGCGGCGGCGGCAGGAACGTCGGCGCGGGTCTGGCGACCGCGGGTGTGGTCGGCGGCGTTTTGGGAAGCTTGTTCGGCGGCGATACTTAAAGATCGTCGTCAAGATCGCACCGACCATGACCGGTCGACTGCAAGCCACCCTGCCGGCCGATGGCTTCAACGATATCGCGATGTGTCGCGACGGTCCGATGCTGTACAATCGCCATGACCAATATATTGGCGCGTCGTTGCGCCAATACGGCGAATATTGCCAGGGTGAGATCGACCTTTTCGCCAAGGTTTTAAGCCCCGGCGCCACCGTGGTGGAGGCGGGGGCGAACATCGGCGTGCACACCGTCGCCCTGTCGAAATTAACCGGCCCTCAAGGCGCGGTTGTGGCTTTCGAGCCGCAACGCCTGGTTCTTCAGACCCTGTGCGCGAACCTCGCGCTCAATAGCTGCGCTAACGTCCACGCGCTGCAGGCGGGGCTTGGTGCGATGGCCGGGCAGATGCGTGTTCCCCCCTTTCCACCCGATCGACCGCTCAATTTTGGCGGTGTTTCACTGATGGGCGGCGAGACGGGCGAAGCGGTCGCGATCAAAACGTTGGACGACATGGATTTGCCCGCGTGCGCCTTGATCAAACTCGACATCGAAGGCATGGAGGTCGACGCGCTGTACGGCGCCGCGCGGACCATCAAAACGCTCCGTCCGCTGTTGTATGTCGAGAACGATCGC
>JANXWN010000188.1 GCA_025351125.1 Caulobacteraceae bacterium
CGCGGCCGGGAAATTGTCGGCGACGATCGAGTTACAAGCCGGCGTGCCCCCAGCCTCCCCAATGCCGACGCCGATGCGCGCTAGCAAAAGGTCGAAATAACCGCGCGAAAGTCCGCACAGCGCCGTCATCACCGACCAGGCCGCGATCGAGACAACCAGTAGGTTGCGCCGGCTGAAGCGATCGGCAAGCCAGGACAGCGGGATGCCCATGACCACGTAGAACAGTCCCAGCGACACGCCGGTCAACATCGCGACGCCGCCATCCGTAAGCCGCAACTCCAGCCGGATTTGCTCTAGCACCGTCGACATGACGTATCGGTCGGCGATGCTGACCGTGTAGACCAGCATGGTTATAATCAGCACATACCAGCGCTTGGCGACCGGAGGGACGTTCGTGATTTCGATAGCGGCTTCGGTCGTCATCGTTTCTGCCTAGGTGTTTGCAAGGGCCGGTCCCAGCACGTCGCGCAGCGGGCCGAGATAGGGCGCGAAATGCTCCCACTGATCGAGGCCGGACGTGAAGATCGGCTGGCGCACCTGCTCGGAACTGGCGGTGCGGACGGCCCGTTCGGTTTGGTGAAAATTTAGGCAGGCGGCTTCGAACGGGAGCCGACAGAATTCAAGCAAGCGGCGCACCTGGGTTTCCGTATCGGCCACCACATCCTCATAGCGCATCGGTAAAATTTTGCCGGGCAACACCGCGTGCCAATGATCCATCAAAGCCACATAGTCACGGTAGTAGTGGCCGATCTCCTCAAGCCCGTAAGTGAACTCTTGCCCCTCGGCGAACAACTGCTTGAACCCGCTGAAGCAACAGCCCATCGCGCCGCGCCGCGCATCGACGATCTTGGCGTTGGGCAATATCAGGTGGATCAATCCGACATGGCGAAAGTTGTTGGGCATTTTGTCGACGAAGCGGGGTGTGCCAAGCTTGCGGTGGATCCGCGTGTCGCGGATGTAGTCGGCGCCGAATTTCGCGAATTCCTCCGGCGCGATCTCGCCGAGGTTGCCCGGGTAACGCGCCTCCTCGTCGACGCGGCGGCGCCCGTCGAGCTTGTGCGCCAGAGCCAGAATGTCGGGCAGCTCCATCGTGCCCTCCACCATCGAATGCGAGGCTAATATCTGTTCCAGCAAGGTCGATCCCGAGCGTGGCAGGCCGACGATAAAGATCGGATCGACCTGGTCGTTGCCCGCGCCATGCAAGCTAGAAAACAATTCGCTGGTAACGTGTTGGCGTTGCAGGTGAATCTCGGCTTCGAGCTTGCGCCAGTCATATTTGACCTGGTCGCGCTTGAGGCGGTTGCCGCGTTCGTAATACATGAAGGAACCGGCATACTCGCCCGCGTCCTCCAACGCTTTGCCCAAGGCGAAGCACAGATGGAAGCGATCTGCCAGGTCCGTCGTCTCTGCCGCCTCTAGCGCCCGCATCTGTGCGACCACCTCGGCGTCGAACCGATAGGTTTTGAGGTTGGCCAGGCTCCAATAGGCGTCGCCGAAATCCGGTCGCACCCGATGGGCCTGCGAATAGGCGCCGATGGCTTCGGCTTGCTTGCCGGTGGTCTTGAGCGCGTGGCCCAGCGTGAGATGGAGGTTGGGATTGTTAGGCATCTCGGCAAGTTGCTCGTGGTAGATCGCCAGTGCCTCGTCAAAATTGCCGACCGCGAGGTTTTCGGTGGCATAAAGCAGATCGAACTGCGATTTTCCGGGAGCCTTGGCGCGCAATGACGCCGCCTGCCGCAAGGCCTCCCCAAATTTCTGCCGCTTGTGCAGCACATTGACCAAATCAAAATGGGCGTTGGTGTTTTCAGGCTCCACGACAATGCAAGATTCGAGCAGAAATTCCGCATCATCATAGGCGTTGAACTTCATGCCGATCTCGGCCAGCAGTCGCATCGCCTCTGTGTGGTGGCCATGTTTTTGTAGATAAGCCCGACATAGCTTTTCGGCCTTGAGGAGCCGATTCTCGTGGATGAAGCTAGCGACCGCCTGTAATTGCGGTGGCAGGCTATCGAGATAGGCGCACTGGGCCAGCGCCTGTTTTTCCGGTTCAACCCGCCCGGCCTTGCCATACATGTGCGCCAGCATCCTCCAACTGGCCAAGAGCGCACCGTTATGGGCCACGGCGTCCTGGTAGGCGGCCAGAGCTTCGCCCTCGCGCCCGGCATCGCGCAGGCAATGGCCGCGTTCCTGGTATCCCCGACCATAGGTCGGATCGGCTTGGAGCAAACGGCTCAGAGTGACGAGAGCGTCCGAAATCTGTTTGCCGAAACGTTGCGCGACCGCCAGCATGTAGAGCCCATCGCGATGCAGCGGGTCCGCGATAAGCGCTTGATGGCTCAGCGAGATTGCCTCGAGCGCCTTTCCGCGTTGCAACGCGGCCTTTGCCGCTTCGACGAGCGTATCGCTTTTGGTCAAAGCAGCGAGGGCGACGGGTTGATCGTTGCCGCCGGGCTCCGCCTCGCCTTTTGCTTGCGCGGCGTGCTTCTTCTCGACCGATGACATGAACTTAGTCTGCCGAGATTTTAGGGGAACATCCAAGGCCAAAATACTTTTCCTGGAACCTGTACTCCGAGATAGCCGGCCAGGAAGCGCCCCGCCCCCTCCATTGGGAACGGGGCGGAGGTCTCCGTATCGTGCTTTCTACATCTTGTAAGAAAAGCGCAGGCCAAAGGTACGCGGGCGCGTCGTGGTCACGCGGTTTTCGCCGTCATTGCCGCTGGTGAACAGATGCGGCCGGGCGTCCCCAAGGTTCTCACCATAAAGCTCGACGCTCCACATGTCCTTGCTGGCGCCGATCGCCGCATCGAACGTGTGATACGCGGCCTGAGGAAAAGAGCCCTGGATCGGCGTAATCACGTCGCCCGGATGAACCGTCACGCCATTGATGTTCGAGTTTACGCCGCAACCGGCATAGGGCGATGCGCAGGCGTACAGGATGCTGGTATTGCTGATGTCCGACGAGATCGTGCTGCCGAC
>JANXWN010000227.1 GCA_025351125.1 Caulobacteraceae bacterium
CGGCTCGACAAGATCGTCGTGAACATGGGTATCGGCGAGGCCGTGGCCGACTCCAAAAAGACCGTTACGGCAATGAAGGATTTGGCCGCGATCACCGGCCAGAAGCCCTTGCCAACCAAGGCCCGCACCTCGATCGCCGGCTTTAAGCTGCGCGAGGGCATGGTTATTGGCGCCAAGGTCACCCTGCGAGCCGATCGGATGTACGAGTTCCTGGATCGCCTGATCACGATCGCTCTTCCGCGGGTCAAGGATTTCCGTGGCCTCAAACCCACCAGTTTCGACGGGCGCGGCAACTACGCCATGGGCTTGAAGGAGCATCTGGTGTTCCCCGAGATCAACTATGACGAAATCGATCAGGTTTGGGGCATGGACATCATCGTCTGCACCACGGCCAAGACCGACGACGAAGCGCGCGCGCTTCTCAAAGAATTCCAATTCCCGTTCACCACGCAATAGACGGGACAGAAAGAACACACCATGGCAAAGAAAAGCGCCGTCAACCGCAACGAAATGGTTCGCAAGCTGATCAAACAGTTCGCGGGCAAACGTAAGGCGTTAAAAGACACCGCCGAAAACGAAACTCTGTCGCTCGAAGAACGCTTCGAGGCCCGGCTCAAGCTCGCGGCCCTGCCGCGTAATTCCGCCCCCAACCGCTTCCGCAATCGCTGTCTGATTACCGGACGACCCAGAGCATTTTATCGCAAGATGAAAATGAGCCGGATCGCCCTGCGCGAATTGGGTTCCGCCGGCCAGATCCCCGGTCTCGTGAAGTCGAGTTGGTAGGGAGGGCAGAGCAATGGTCAATGATCCCATCGGCGATATGATCGCCCGGATACGCAACGCGGCGATGCGTAAGCGCTCCAAAGTCAATACGCCTGCCTCGCGGATGCGTGAACGCGTTCTGGGTGTTCTGCAATCCGAAGGCTACATCCGCGGCTTCACCTTGGTGCAAAAGCCGGGCGCTTTTCCGGAATTCGAAGTCGAGCTGAAATACTTCGACGGCGAGCCGGTGATCGCCGAGATTTCACGCGTGTCCAAACCCGGTCGCCGGGTCTATTCGTCGATTGGCGACTTGAAGCCGGTCAAGAACGGCTTGGGCATTTCGATCCTGTCGACGCCCAAGGGCGTGATGTCCGATACCGCCGCGCGCGACGCCAACGTCGGCGGCGAAGTTCTGCTGCAGGTGTATTGATATGTCTCGTATCGGCAAAAAAGCGGTCGGCATACCGACGGGCGTCTCGCTGACGCTCGATGGCCAAAGCGTGACGGTCAAGGGCCCCAAGGGTCAACTGGCCTGGACGGTGTGCGAGGAAATCGCTCTGAAGCTCGAAGGCGCCGAACTGACGCTGACTCCGCGCGACGACTCGACCCGGGCCCGCGCGATGTGGGGTCTGTCGCGCACTTTGGTCAATAACATGGTCGTTGGGGTCAGCACCGGTTACGAACAAACCCTCGAACTGGTCGGCGTCGGCTATCGCGCGGCCATGAAGGGCGCCGATTTGTCGATGCAACTGGGCTTTTCGCACGACGTCAATATTCCGGCCCCGGCGGGCATCACCTTTGCCGTGCCGCGCCCGGTGGAAGTGAAAATCGCCGGGATCGACAAGCAATTGGTCGGTGAAATGGCCGCCCGCATCCGCAAGATCCGTCCGCCCGAGCCGTACAAAGGCAAGGGCGTGCGCTACGCCGGCGAAGCCGTTCGCCGCAAGGAAGGCAAGAAGAAATAGGTCATGGCGCTTACATCACGTGACATTGCGAAACAGCGCGCCTCGCGCGTGCGTCGCCGCCTCAAAGCGGTGTCGAAGGGGCGTCCGCGTCTGACGGTATTCCGCTCGTCGAAGAACATCTATGCCCAAATCATCGATGATCGCGCCGGGGTGACCTTGGCGGCGGCGTCGTCGCTCGAAGGTGGCAAGGGCGGCAAGGGCTCGGACGTGGCGGCCGCCGCCAAGGTCGGCGCTCTGGTCGCTCAACGGGCCGTTGAAAAAGGCCTCAAAGACGTCGTGTTTGATCGCGGCGGCTATATCTATCACGGGCGGATCAAGGCCCTTGCAGACGCGGCTCGTGAAGCCGGTCTGAACTTTTAAGGGATCGAGCGTATGGCCCGTGGCGAACAACAACGAGGCGGCGGCGAGCGTCGTGACCGGCGTGACCGCAATAAACCCGAAGATCGCGCCGAAAGCGATATCGTCGAGAAGTTGGTGCACATCAATCGCGTCGCCGCCACGGTTAAGGGCGGTCGCCGTTTTTCCTTTGCCGCTTTGATGGTGGTCGGCGATCAAAAAGGTCGGGTGGGGTTTGGTCACGGCAAGGCGCGCGAAGTGCCCGAAGCCATCCGCAAGGCCACCGAAGAAGCCAAAAAGACCATGATCCGGGTACCGCTGCGTGAAGCGCGCACCCTGCACCATGACGGTCAAGGCCGTTGGGGCGCGGGCAAGATTATGATGCGCGCGGCGCCTCCCGGCACCGGGGTAATCGCCGGCGGCCCGATGCGCGCCATCTTGGAAACCCTGGGAGTGCAGGACGTCGTCGCCAAATCGGTCGGTTCGTCCAACCCCTACAACATGATCCGCGCCACCTTCGAAGCGCTCAAGGTTCAGGCCTCGCCGCGGCAGGTCGCCGCCAAACGCGGCAAGAAGGTCAGTGATATCATTGAGCGCCGTACCGACGTCGCCGCCGCCGAAGATACGGCGGAAGCGTAAGGATTTGATGGATATGTCGAAAGTTACCGTTCGCCAAACCGCCAGCCCGATCCGCCGCAAAAGCGATCAACGCGCCACGCTGGTCGGCCTTGGCCTTAATCGCATTGGTCGCACCGCCGTGCTCAATGACACGCCTTCCGTACGCGGCATGATCGCCAAGGTCGCGCATATGGTCGAGGTGGTGGGCTAGCCCGCCGACGATAAATCAGCCGAGTCGGGCTCGCCCGGCGTCATAACTCTTTAGGAGAGGCCCCATGACCAAACTTAATGAATTGTCCCCGCGCGAGGGCTCGACCAAAGGGCGTATGCGCGTCGGTCGCGGCCAGGGATCGGGGAAGGGAAAAACCGCTGGGCGCGGCGTAAAAGGCCAAAAAGCGCGTTCAGGCGTCGCCATCGCGGGCTTTGAAGGCGGTCAAATGCCGTTGCACATGCGGATGCCCAAGCGCGGTTTTAACAATCCCTTCGCCAAAGAGTTTGCGGAAGTAAATTTCTGGCGGATCGAGCAGGCGATCGCGGCGGGCAAACTCGACGCCAAATTGCCGATCGACGGCGCCGTCTTGGTCAAATCGGGCATATTGCGCCGCCTCAAAGGCGGCGTTCGCTTGCTGGGTAAGGGCGAGTTGACAGCCAAGCTGGACATCACCGTCTATTCGGCCTCGGTCGCCGCCATCGCGGCGGTGGAAAAAGCCGGCGGCAAGATTACCCTGACCAAGCCGGCGCCGGCGGAAAAGGCGGAGAAATAGGGCCTGTCGGCCCTGATCGCCTCATCGCCTGCTCGTTTGCCGCGTCAGGCGGGCCGGCGTTCTTTCCCGCGAACGTGCCCATAGACGCAATTACCGCCCGCGCGGGGCGGACGCGGTT
>JANXWN010000232.1 GCA_025351125.1 Caulobacteraceae bacterium
GACTTCTGAATCCAGGCGCCAAAGTGAGTATCTTCCTCCAATATGGCGTTGAAGTTGGCGACCACCTCGTTCCACCCGTCCGGCGTTTCGCCGGCGCCCCAGTCTGGCCCAAACCACCAGACGTCCATCCGCGAACGGTTAATGCCTTGGGGCCAGAACTGCAGCATTGGAAACGCCCCGGCGTTCAGCGGCGAGACGATATTGGGAAACACGCCGTACGACTGCGTGCAGGTTCGAGCGATTTCGCCCACCGTGGCGGTATCCATCGGTGCGGGGCCGCGGCGGCGGTCGATTTCGTTGGCTAAGGGATTGGGCGCGATCATCCGGCCATGGCCGTGGCGATAGAAGGTGTTGACGTTGCGGCGGTCGTCGAGGATCACCGCCACGGTCGAGGGGTGGATGCTCTTGACATGATAAACCTCGGTATTGGCCTCCATGGCCACTTTCCAGTTGGACTTGAGGTCCCAATGATAGTGGTCGATCAGCCGAAGCTTGTCGAACTGGAACTCCTCCCACTCCGCGGCGATCGGCCCGAGCCAGTCCAGGAGCGCGGGCGCATCAGGGTCGAAGTTGACGAAAATCAGCGCGCCGTAACGCTCGCAGCGCACCTTGCGTAGCGAGCGGCACGACAAATCAAGATCGGCGAAATCCTGGGGGTCGCGCACCGAGACCAGGGCACCCTCGTCATCATAAACCCAGCCGTGGTATTTGCAGGTGAGACGCGTGCGCTTGCCGTTGGGCTCGGTCACCACCGCCGCGCCGCGATGGGCGCAAGTGTTGTAAAAGGCGTTGATGGCGCCAGACCTGGAATGGATGATCACCACCGGTTGGCCGGCGGTCTCCCAAAGTTTGAAGGCCCCCGATTCGGGAACCTCATCGACATGAGCGGCCAGCAGCCATGACTTGCGCCAGAGATGATCCTTTTCCAGCGCGTGGAAGCGCGGGTCGGTGTAACGGCCGCCCGGAATATCCGGCATTTTCGGAAACTCGGCCGGCGGCGTCTTGCGCGCCGCCTCGTATTCCATCAGTTGGCGCAGGGTGGTGATCTCGTGGGGTGTCATGACGAATGCCTCTAGCCCCCGATCGTGCGTTCGGTCGGCCAATAGGGCCGGCGCAGGTTTCGCTTGTTGATTTTACCCATGGCGTTGCGCCCCAGGTCGGCCACGAAATCGTAGGACCGGGGGCACTTGAAGCCAGCCAAGTGGCCCCGCGCGAAAGCGTCAAGCGCCTCCGGGGTCGGCGGATGGGCCACGTCGCGCACCATGATCAACGCCTTGACCTCCTCGCCCATGGTCTCGTTCGGGACCCCTATCACCGCCACGTCGGCAATATCGGGATGGCCAACCAGGACCTGTTCGGCCTCGGCTGGATAAATGTTGACGCCGCCGCTGACGATCATGTCGCTCACGCGATCGGTGATGAAAACATAGCCGTCGTGATCGGCATAGCCGACCTCACCCAAAGTAAAGACCCCGGGCCTCAGGTGGGCGGCGGCGGTCTTTTCGGGATCATTGTGATAAACAATGCCCCGACCGGTGGTGTCGCGGAAGTAAAGCTGTCCCACGCCGCCGGGCGGCAGTTCTTGGCCGTCATCACCGATAACCACCAATTCGAACGGCGGCAGGGTCTTGCCGACCGAGCCAGGCTTCTCCAGCCATTCGGCGGAGGTAATCATGTTGGTCGTGCCGGACTCTGTGCCGCCATAGGCCTCGAGCAGAACGGGGCCGAACCAGTCAATCATGGCCTGTTTGACGTCCCGCGGACAGGCGGCCCCGGTATGGGGAACACTAACCAAGCTCGAAACGTCATATTTCGCGCGCACTTCGCCGGGCAGCGCTAGCAGGCGCTGGAAATGCGTGGGCACCATCAGCACGCTGGTGACGCGATACTTTTCAATCGCCGCCAGCACCGCTTCCGGGTCGAAGCGCCGCAGGGTCACCAGGGGCTTGCCGCCGCCCAACTGACGCGTCGCGCCCAGGGGGCCAGTGTGGTACAGCGGGCCAACCGCGAGCCCCGGACCCGGCGCGGTCAGGGCGACCCCGTCGCGCAGGGCCTGGAAAAAACCGGCCACGCTGACGGCGGACGGGAACATGGTGGGGGGCGTCACCGCGCCCTTCGGTTGGCCGGTGGTTCCGGAGGTGTAATGCAGATAGGGGCGCGGCGGCTGGTGCGTGGGCGGTTCCTCATCGGCCCCGGACGCGACAAAGTCATCCCACCGCAGCAGCCCTGGCGCATCGGTACGCCAGCCAATGATGGTCGTCACGCCGGCCATGGCGGCGGCCTCAAGCCCGACATTCGCCGTTTCCGGCCCGACGAACAGGATCCCTGCGCCAGCGTCCTTGAGAATGTACGCCACTTCTTCGGCGGTCAGGTGGAAATTGATCGGTATCGATGAAATGCCGGCGTGCAGGCCAGCCAAGTAGGCGAGCACCGTCTCGGCGCTGTTCATGGCGAACACGCCGATCCGCTGATCCGGATCAAGTCCGGCGGTCAGCAGGGCGTTCGTCGCCCGGTTCAGGATCGGGTCGAGCTCAGCCCAGCTGATGACGCAGTTTTCGTCAGCAAGCGCCATTTCTAGCGCATGGTCCCGCGCCATCTCGGCGGCCGCTAACGACACGGGCCGGTCTCCGCCTGTCCGGCTGACTTAGGACCCTTTCGCGGCGCCGTCATAAAAATCCTCTCTGCTTGTTTTAAGCAAGAGTGCTGCTTTTCTCCGGCAATTGCAATCGTGAAATCGGCAAAAAATCGTTATCGAGGCGTATCCGGCATAAGATTTCCCCCCACTCCGGTGGGCACTTTGAATCGCTGGGACGCGTCATCCGACGGCCGGGCGTCGCCGGCCGGAAAATTTAATTCACCGCTGTATATCTGGCCCACGAGATGTCGAAGAAAACCCCTCAGGCGCTCCACGCGTTGCGGGGAGTTCCACATGTCCTGGTTGAGCGCCATGCCTTCCAGTACGGCCTCGGCTAAATCGCTAGCGCGCGCCAAGCGCTCCGGGTCCCCGGCCCATTCCGAAAAAATCTTCACCCCGGCCTCGCGCCAAATCCGCGCGAAACGCCGCGCCTGTGGCAAGAAATTTTCGCTGAGTTCGGGATCGGTGCGCGCGGCGATGGCCAGCTCCAGATAGGCGCGATGCTCGCGCGTAAAGTAACTACGCCACAGGATTTTCAGCCCAGCGAACTCTTGAATTCTCTGCATTTCGCTGATGTTGCCCACACCCTCCGCCAACATCTCCATACGCTTGAAAAAGCAGTAGGCGATGATCGCCTCAATGAGCAGACCCTTGGTGCGATAGTGGTGGAGCATGGCCCCGCGCGATATCCCCGCCGTTTCGGCGACCAGTTGCATGGTCGTCCGGGCGTAGCCGTTGGTCGCCAGACAATCGATCGCCGCTTCCAGTAGTTTCACCCGGGTCTGCGCGCTTTTGCGCTGCTGCCATCCGGCGCCGGTCGGATGTAGGCCGAGCGGCTCGAAAAGGGCGAGCAGACCGGCGACGCCTTCGCCCGACAGCGCCGCGTCCGCAAGTTCAGCGTCGGTGGCCAAATTATTACCCCCCCTCGATACGGCGTCGGTCGCGCGCGCCGATGTTACGCCGTATCCCTACGGCGCCTAAAATGGCTGCCGATCCGAACGTGGCCTTCACCGTCGCCGCCTAGCGGTCAAACTCGACATGAAGCTCAAGCACCCCGCGCAGCAATATGTTCGGATCATAGCGGAAGGCGTTTCGGCCCGTGGCGAAACGGGGGTTCTTGAGGCGCTCGAGAATGATCGGGAAGGCGGTGACCATTTCCTTACGCGCGAGCTGCGCGCCGATGCAGGTGTGGATGCCGGCGCCAAACGCTAGGTGGCCACGCGGATCGGGTCGAGCTGGGTCGAACCGATCGGCGTCGGGGAAGTGCTGTTCATCGCGGTTCCCCGAACCAAAGCGCAGCAACATGACTTCGCCTTGCTTGACGGGAAAGCCGCCGATTTCCGCGTCCCGAGTCACGACCCGCCACATATTGTTGGTCGGCGTCAGCAGCCTCAGAGTTTCCTCGACAAAGCCCGGCATCAGATCGGGGTCGGCGATAACGCGGGCGCGTAGTTCTGGGTCCGCGGTCAGATAGTACAGCCCCGCCGTCAGCGTGTGGGCGGTGGTCTCATTGCCCGCCACCAACAGCTGCTGGAGGATCGACAGAAGCTCACTGTGGTTCATGCCGCGAGGATCACCCTCCTCGGCCAGCGTGGCATGCACGAGATCGGAGATCACATCCTCTGTGGGGTAGGCCCTTTTCTCCTCGATGCGCTCCACGAAATAGCACTGAAATTCCACGACCCGCCGGGCCGCTTCCAGTCGCGTTTCGCGGTCGGAAACGCCGCCGAGCTGAACAACGAAAGCGTCCGACCAGCGGTGGAATTTGGCCATGTCCACGCGCGGGACGCCTAAAGAGTCGGCGATCATGGTCATCGGCAGGTGATTGGCGAACGCCGATTTAAACTCGCAATGACCGTCGGCGATGAATCCGTCGATCAGGTCGTTGGTGATCCGGGCGACGACATCCGCCATCTGCTCCACGCGTTTGTGGGTGAACGCCTTCATACCGAGCTTTCGATAGCGTGTGTGTTCCGGCGGATCGGCGGTGAGCATGGTGTCGACGGGCGCGACGCCCGTCGCCAGGATCGCGCTTTCCTCCGCATCCATGCTGTTGACCGTGCCGCCGCGAAGGGCGACGCCGAAACGGTTGGAGAACAACAGGGGCTGGCGGTTCGCTTCCATGATCAGGTCGTAGGTGGACACCGATACGATGCCGGTCTTGGGATCGCGGAACACCGGCGCTTCCTCGCGAAGACGTCGGAAGTAGACGTAGGGATCATTGAGGATATCGGGGTCAAAGGCGTTGATATCGGCCAGCGGGCAGCGCGCAATGTCGAGCCGAGCCGTTGAAGTCGCGTCGTCAGCGGGCATTGATGTGTTCCTAACGGGGGGTCATGCCAGGAAGCCGCCGTCCACCGGCAAATCCGCGCCGGTGATGAAGGCGGCCTCGTCGGAGGCGAGGAAGAGTATGGCGGCGGCCGCCTCCTGGGGTTTGCCCAGGCGTTTAAGCGGATGGCCCTGGGCGAAGCCGTTGATCACGTCGTCCCGAGTGGCGCCCGCCGCTTGGCCGGCGGCGATATAGCCTTCGACCATTTCGGTATGGATCGCACCGGGCATGATGGCGTTGACGCGGATGTCGTAACGCTGTTCGGCGCAGTGCAGCGCCACCGATCGGGTCAGAAGGCGGACGGCGCCTTTCGATGCGGAATATGACGGAAAGATCGAACCGCTGCGAACGCCCAGCGTCGAGGCGATATTGACGATAGCGCCGCCTTTCCCGCCTTTGAGGGCGGCAACGGCCGCCTTGCAGCCAAGGAAGGTTCCGTCAAGGTTGATGGACATCGTCCGGTGAAACCCTTCCAGAGTCTCATCCTCGATGTTGGCGGGCACGGAAATGCCGGCGGAATTGACGACGGTGGTCAGGGCTGCGAAGCGGGCCTGCGCCGCCGCTACCGCGGCGGCCCAACTTGCCTCCTGAGTAACGTCGAGTTGCACGAACAACGCGTTCGCCCCCAGGGCCGCCGCGGCCGCCTCGCCCTTGGCGACCTGCAGATCGCCAAGCACGACTTTTGCGCCGCCGTCGACGAAACCACGCGCCGCGGCCGCGCCGATCCCGCTGGCGCCGCCGGAAATCAAGACAACCTTTCCCGCGAAACGGCCTCTCTCGCTCATGCGTCTCTTCTGTAATCGTCAGCGGCCCCGGGCCGCAGCGCCGGGAATTGCGGAACCATAAACGGGTCAGTCAGATTTTAACAACCCGCCGTGACAACCAACAAGTCTAAATGGCTCTCCGCCTGGAAATTATGGAGCTGTCTGGCTTCAATTTCAGCGAGGTACGGACTAAATCGCGACTCCCAAATCTGCAAACGCGCTTGATTGACGTTTGCGAGCGTCGACCGATCGCTAAGGGTCAAATCAATGAGCCGTTCCCCGATCCACCCCGACGACATTCTTGCTGACGAGCTGAAAGAGTTGGGCCTGGCGCCCACTGAACTGGCGCGTCAGCAGCCTGTGCTGATAGTCGGCAAGCCGTTCAACGCGGCGCGTCGTTTATCCCCCCGGAAAATAAATCCCACCTCGGTTTCCCCGGTGTTTGGATCTTGAACGTGAAATTGGCGACTCGCTCGTTAGCAAGAAAACCAGCATCCCCTTACCGACCGATTCGGCGACGTCGATCACG
>JANXWN010000326.1 GCA_025351125.1 Caulobacteraceae bacterium
GTTTTTTCGCGGGCTGAGCATACAGGGGCACGTGATCGGCGCGCTCATCATGCGCGAGATTCACACGCGATACGGCCGCGACAACGTCGGCTATCTGTGGGTGATCCTCGAACCGATGTTGCTGGCGGCGGCCATCGGTTCTCTGCACACGATCAGCTCTTACGGCCCGGGCACGCGTCCGGTGGCCTTCGCCCTCGGCGGCTACTGCGTCTTCATTATTTTTCGCGGAATTATCGGGCGGGCGGAGAGTACGCTGGAGGCCAATCAGCCCCTGCTTTACCATCGCACTGTGAGCATTTTCGACATGCTGTTCGCGCGAGCCCTATTGGAGGGGCTGTCGATATTGATCGCTTTCATAATTCTTAATGCCGGCGCTTGGGCGTTGGGCGCCGCCGATCCCCCGGCGCGACCTTTGATCTTCCTTGGCGCCTACGTTCTGATGATCTGGTTTTCGTTCTCGCTTTCGATGCTGATCTGCGCCGGCGGGCACTTCAGTAAGACGTTCGGCCGGCTGGTTCACCCCGCCACTTATATCGCCATGCCGCTTTCGGGCGCGTTCTTCATGCTGAAGGTCGTGCCGGAACCTTATCGCACGTGGCTCGGGCGCTCACCTCTCATGCAAATATTCGAGAGGGTTCGCACCGGCCAGTTTGAAAGTATCCAAAGCCCGTATTATCACCCGCTTTATATCGTGGCTTGGTGTATGGCCTTCACACTGGTGGGCCTCGTCGCCATCCGGATCGTGCGTCGTCACGTCCATCTGAGCTAAAGGTCGAATGACCCCGTTGTTTTCGCTGGAGATTGAATGGACGCTCTCGCATCTTCCCGCGACCGCAACAAACGCCACGAGCACATGATGACCGATGCGGTACGCGGCGGTTCGTCGTCGGCAAACGCGATTTTTGGCCGCCTGCGCGTGTGGCGACCGCTCCTGCTTCTGGTCGTCTTGCCGACCCTTTTGACGGCCGCCTTCGAGTATTTTGTCGCCGCCAACCAATATGAGTCGGAAGCCCACTTCATTGTCCGCAGCAACGAGCAGTCCGGAGCGGCCCTCGGCTCCGGACTGGGGCAAATCTTGGGCATAAATCCGCCCGCGCAGTCAGAGGCGCATAGCATCGGTGACTATCTTCTATCGCACGACGCGGTGGCCGCCGTCGACAAGCAGATCGATCTACCGACTGTGTTTCGTCGGCCGGAGGCTGACATATTTAGCCGATTGGGCAGTGACCGCCCCGCCCCCGAGGCTTTGCTGAAATATTACCGTAAACAAATTAGCGTATCTTATTCGACCGATACGGGGATCACGACGCTGAATGTGCGGGCGTTTCGGCCGACGGACGCCGAAGCGCTCGCACAGGCCTTGCTGCAATTGGGCGAAGCCAAGGTCAATACTTTCAACCAACGCGCCCTCAACAACACCCTGGGGGTCGCCCGACGCCAACTTGACGAGGCCGAGGCGGACGCGTCCCTGGCTCAGAACAACGTCACCGGTTTACGCCAAGAACAGCGGGACATCGATCCCGCGCGCAGCAGCGCGGCCGGCATCACCATGGCCACCGGCCTGGAAGGACAACTCGCCCAGGCCCGCGCGCAATTGGCCACCATGGGCCGCGCCGTCGTTCCAACCAGCCCGCAATATGTCGCCATGGCGTCGCAAGTACGCGCGCTTTCGGCGCAGGTGGATTCAGAGCGATCGCGACTGGCCGGTTCGAGTGGATCGATGGCCCCGGCCTTGGGCGCCTATGAAGGGCTACAACTACACCAGCAGTTCGCCGCGAAGCGTTATGAATTTGCCGCTACCGCCCTAGCGACTGCGCGGGCGACGGCGATGAAACAGCAATTGTTCGTGGTCCGCGTCGTCGAGCCGAATCTTCCCGAGAGATCTCTTTACCCGCATCGATCCAAGATCGTTGCGACCGTGTTCTTCGCCCTATTGGTCGCCTACGCTATCGGTTGGTTGATCCTGGCCGGCGTACGGGAGCACGCGGCATAGCAGGCGATCCGCTCCCATACCTTCGCATTTTCGAAAGTATCAGGGTAAATGGGGTTGTCATTTGAAAAATGGGGGAATAGTTCGCGTATTAGCAGACGGAAATGTTTTTCTTTAAAGTGTTCTATTTTTAACATAGAGTTATAATTTATCTTCACGCGACAATTCTTTCGAAAAAACTAAAATTGGTTGTTGTTGATGTGATATTTATTTTCAATTTACTTATGGTAAAATTTGTGTTTCCAAATTTAACTTGATCAAATTTAAATTCATGTTGTTTTGGCTCTACCAGCGTTCAAGATGGTGATGTTCTGAGTTTATTGTCTAAGTTTCCTGCCGCAGTTTTAGCTACACAAGTACGGCGATTCGTGCCGGCCTACCGTAAGCTTTAACACCGTTGGGAAGATTGCGTACCACCACGCTTCCAGCCCCAACGACCACATCGTCACCGATCAGTATATGGGGGATAACAGAACAGCCTACGCCAAGGAATGTGCGGGCGCCAATTCCGACGCAGCCCGCTAGCGAACATCCAGGACCAATGTGAGCCGCGACACCGATGCGCCCGTCGTGGTCGACGCCCGCTTGGGTATTCAAGATCGAAAAGTCCCCGATATCGGCGGCCGCATTGACGACCGCACCGGCCATGATCGCCACCCCTCTGCCGATGCGAGCGGTCGGCGACACGAAAGCCGCTAAACGGGTTGCCGATGGCAGTGCGAACCCGATATCCAAGAGCTGAAGTCCAACGCGTTGACGCACGGCGTTGGTGCCGAGCGCCACGAACGCCGCCTCGACGCCTGTTGATCTCAGTCGCTCAAGCTGATCGTCATCGCCCACGACAGGAACGCCGAGCACGAGACGTGGCGTGGGATCGGCATCGGTACAGGCCACCACGTTCCAGCCCTCGAACCGCAAGAGCTCGATCACGACTTTCGCATGTCCACCGGCGCCGATCACGACCAAAGGTTTGGCCGGCGGCGGTGGCTGGGAACGATTAACCACGGGATGCGAAATCACGAAGCTCGCTGTATTTGTCCGCCAACGTCGGCGTCAGCGCCAAGGCGCGCGTATAAGCGGCGCGGGCGGCCACGGCATTTCCCTGTTTGGCTTCCGATAGACCCAGCATGAAATGATTTTCACCATCGTTCGGATCGGCGGCGATCGCCTGACGATAAGCGCCGACCGCAGCGGCAAACCGGCCCTGTTCGCGCAACACATGGCCCAATTGCTTTTGCAAGCCTGGCGCGTCGCCAATCGCCAAAGCCGCTTGATACATGGCGGCGGCCTCGCCCCACCGCCCTCCCCGCGCCGCGCCGCGTGCTCGCTTCACGGTCCATCTCGCTAATACCTGACCGGCTAGGGAAGGCGGCGCTCTGTTAACGACCCGTTCTGTGGGACGGTCCTGACCATTCTCGGTTGTCTTTTGCGCGGCCCCGACAGGCCGCGAAGCCGCAGTTTCCCGGACATCGGGCGCGGACCGGAGAGGGTCAGCATCACGCGCCTTGCGCGCGCGCTCCATTGCGGTGATGCGCTCAAGATCAGAGCTTCGTTGACGTTGCAGATTTTGGTACAAGTCCTGCAGGCTAATAAGCTCACTTCTGACTAAGTCGAAGTGCTCAAGCTTCGCGAACTGCTCGGAAAGCCGAGCAATTGTCGTGTCCCGCTCGGCGATGTTCGCTTGCAAATCCCGCAGGCTTTTTATTTGCTCCCTGGAGTTGGCCTCCAGAGACCGCCGCGCGCGCTCGGCCAAGCCAAAACGATCCTGATCATTGCGGCGTTCACGTTGCACAACGGAGTACTGCGTATTTAATTCGCAGTGTGCGGTCACGATCGCATCGTATCGTTGCTGCAGCTTCGCGAACTGTTCTTTTAAGTCGTTTAGAACGTTGGCGTCGACTTCCCCGGTGCGCGGGGCAGGCGGCGATTGCGGCGAGGCAAACGGCCGCGTCGACGGAACGCTTGGCGTGACAAAGCCCCCCTCCCCCGCGACTTCTATCTCGCGTTTTACCATTCCCTTAGCTCCAGTTCCCGCGTGTTTGGGACCAAAAGCAATCCAACTTCGGACCACCGTCAGCGTGAAGTAGCGAACTCATAGCGCAATCGACTGCGACACTAAATCGTCGTCCGGTGTGCCGTGGCGGCTTCCGCATACTCAGCGGCAACCGCGTCCCAGCCACGCCTCGCCAGACGGGCATAGATCGTTTGCTGGCGTTTAATTGCCTCAGACGGATCTGCGATGATCGTTGCAATGAGCGCGGCCAATCCGCTCGCGTCATTGGGGTCGAAGGTAAAGGCCGCCAGATCGGGATGACTTTCCATAAACTCGACAACATGCGGACCGCGAGCCACCAGACACGGCGTACCAACGCTAACAGCCTCGTAAAACGGAAACGGCGCGTGTCCGCCTTCAAAAATCGAAGGATGCACGGCGACTGCGGCACAGTGATAAAACGCGGCATGAACGTCGCGGGGAATATCAGGTAGTGAAACGAAATCGAATTGTGTCTGCGAGGCCTCCACAAAACCCGGCAAGGGTGTCCAATTTGCCCCAAAATGCAAGGGGGCGGTCGTGAATACCTTTACGGGAAACCCCTTTTCGCGAATAAGTAGTTCCATTGCATCTGCCACAACCCGCAAATTCTTAGTCACGCGATCCTGCGTAGAGACCGCGATATAGCGCACGTCTTCAAACGGAAAATCTCGCAGATAACCATCGAAGGTTTTGTTGGCGTAGGCCCGTAATATATTAGCGGCCCGACCGATGCTCTCAAAGGTTTTGCCTCGATTAAGTACGAACGGCAATTGATCCTGCAGGTCGGGCGAAGCGTGCGGCACGACCTGGATCGTATCGCGGGGCACACCAAACAACCTCGCCGCTTGCGTGTCGGCGACGTGCTCGGAAAACGTGATCACTTGATCGA
>JANXWN010000031.1 GCA_025351125.1 Caulobacteraceae bacterium
CGAAAATCTTTTGAAAATAATGCTGCGCCTCGATCTCCATCTCGGTGGACCAGATCGCCTCTTCTTCGGTCTGCATCATTCCAAGCCGCTGCACCCAGGCATCGGTCCAAGCCTTGATCCGCCAGATGTCGGCTTCCGGCGCGCCCATCTGTTTGCCGATCACGATCAGGGGCAGCGGTATGGCCATCTGCTTGACCCAATCGCATTGGCCGTCGTCGATGAAAGCGTCGACGAGCCGGACGGCCACGGTTTCGACAAACGGATCCAGAAGTTTGATCTTGCTGGCGCGAAACGCGTGGTCGAACATCGCCCGCATCTGCTTGTGGTTCGGATCGTCGCGGCCCGCCAAGGTCGCGGCGGGCAGCCAGCCCTTCTCCTTGTAAAGCGCCTGAATTTTGCGGGCCCGCGCATCATCGAGCTGGCCTTGTCCGCGCGGACGCTCGCTGGGAAAGCTGTCGGTATCGAGCAGGACCTTGCGCAAATCGTCGTAGCGCGTGATGGCATACATGCCCGTAATCGGATCGCGCCAGACCGGCGCCTGATCGCGCAGGACCGTGTAGGCGGGGTAGGGGCATTCCTGAACCTCGGGATCGAGGAAGTTGATCTCGTCCGGGGAGCGAGGAATGACGGGTTGGTCCATCCGATTGACTGGCGTCATGTCAGATCTCCTCCACTTTCGCCCGGCGCCGTTTTTTACGGGAACGTCCACTCGCGACCCCGCGGGATCGGCCGAGCCCAGCGCCGAAAACAAAAATTCGTTGCACAATTGGGTGACAAGGTGACAAAATCCTCTACCACATGCAACAGCGCCGGCCGCGTCGATCATCGGCGGGTGAGCGGCGCGTCAGACAGGGAGATTGCAGGCTCATGGACCTCGGACTCGCGGGCAAGAAAGCCCTCGTCACCGGATCAACCCGCGGCATTGGCCGACGGATCGTTGAAGCTCTGCTGGCCGACGGCGCGGCCGTCGCCATCGGATCGCGCAAGGAAGCCGAAGTCGCCGCCTCGGTCGATGCCCTGTCAAAGCACGGCAAGGCCGTCGGCCGCGCGCTCGACGTGAGTGACGCCGACAGTTACAAAACCTGGATCGCCGAGATGGCCAAAAAGCTCGGCGGCATCGATATTTTCGTGCACAACGTGTCGGCCGGCGGCAGCATGGACGGTGAAAGCAGTTGGTACAATTGCTTCGAAGCCGACATGATGGGAGCGGTTCGCGGCTGCGAAGCGGTGATGCCTCACCTTAAAGCCAATGGATCCGGATCGATCATATTCATCGGAACCACCGCGGCGGTGGAAACCTTCATGGGGCCGATGGCGTACAACGCGATGAAGGCCGGCATGGTCACCTATGCGAAACAGCTGTCGCAGGCCGTGGGCGCCGACAACATACGGGTGAACGTCGTCTCCCCCGGGCCGATCGAATTTCCCGGAGGCGCCTGGGAAAATATCGGCAAGGGCATGCCGGACGTCTATAAGACCTACAACGCCATGCAGCCGAACGGTCGTTTCGGCACGCCCGAAGAAGTCGCCAAGGTCGTCGCCTTCCTGGCCAGCCCGGCCGCGAGTTGGGTGACGGGCGTGAACATCGTGGTCGACGGAGGGTTCACCAAGCGCGTGCAGCTTTAGCCCGGCGCGCGCCGCCACCCAAGAGAAGCATTCAGACCCTACGGGCATTCAGGAAGAAATCTCATGGCTCGAACCGAACCGAGAACCGCTCAAAACACGATGAAATGTCCGGTCCGTCCGGAGGACGTCGATCTGTTTTCCCCCGGTGCGCAGGAGCATTGGTACGAGGCGTATCCGATCCTGCATGCCCAATCCCCGGTGCATCGCATCCCCGGAGAGGGAAGCGTTCCGGGAACGGACGGTTTTATTCTTACCCGGTACGAGGACATCGTGAGGGTTGTGATGGATCCGGATCGTTACCCGCCCGGCCTCACGACGCCGCCCAAACCGGGGCCTGACGGCGCCATGCCGCAGCTGAACGCCATGATCGTCTCGATCTTGAGCCTAAGGCCTACCGAGACCCTTTGGCGGGCGCACAAAGATGAATTGACCGATCCGTGGGTGGGCTCCGGGGCGACACGCCACGACGACATGATCGAGGCGGCGGCCAACGCCCTGATCGACCAATGGATCGATCAGGGAAAAGTGGATTTCGTGGGCCAGTTCGCCCGTCTATTGCCACAGATCGTCATGGCCAATGTGCTGGGATTTCCGCATGAGGACATCCCGCGCATGGAAATTTGGGGCGCGGCCCAGGTGGCGGCGTTCGTGCACGGTCACGGCCATCGCAATCTCCTTACGCCCGAGCAGGCCATCGAACAGATGCGCAGTCTTGCCGGCTTCGCCGACTATGTCGCCGATTGGGTGGTTGAAAAACGCCTGCGTCCGAAGGACGACATGATCAGCTGGCTGACCCAGGTGACCTACAGCCCCCTGAACCGCAAGCTGACGGATATTGAGATCAACGGCATCGTCTATGCAATGATGATCGGCGGGCTCGAGACGACCCAGTACGCCATGGCCGAACAGGCCCAGTTGTTCTGTGAGGATCCCGAGCTGTACCGCACGGTGCGTGGCGATCGTTCGAAGCTTCGGGCCTTCGTCGAAGAGAGCCTGCGCTTGCGTTCGCCCACCCAAGGCCTGTCCACCCGCGTTACGATTCAGGATGAGGAATTCCAGGGGGTGGCGGTCCCCGCCGGATCGCTCCTTCATATGCGGTGGGCCGCCGCCAATCGCGACCCGCAAGAGTGGGAATGCCCGAACGATCTGCAACTGGACCGCAAGGCGGTGACCCGTCACGTGACCTTCTCGCGGGGATCCCGCAGCTGTCCCGGCTCGGGTATTTCGCGCCAGGAACAGCTGATTGCCTGGACTTGTCTGATGGACCGCATCGAGGCGCTCGAATACGGCGCGGGCAATACCTTCGAGCATCAGCCCGGCATCATGTTGGGGCTATATGCGTTACAACTCAACTTCCGGAAGGCCTCATAAGCCACGCGAACCCCCTGGCCCCGTGGCGCTCGCAGCGGCGGGGGCGATCGTTAAATCGGTTGGCCGCGACGCGATGCGCCGCCTCGCCGGACGGTGGTCGCCCTTCACGCTAAGACGCAAACTTGCAACAAAGTCAAAAAAAAC
>JANXWN010000032.1 GCA_025351125.1 Caulobacteraceae bacterium
TCGCCAAGGAGCGCCCCGACGCCCTGTTACCGACCATGGGCGGGCAAACCGCGCTGAACACCGCCCTCGCGCTCGAACATTCCGGTGTTTTGGCTCAATACGGCGTCGAAATGATCGGCGCACGCGCCGAGGTGATCGAGCGCGCTGAAGACCGGCAGAAATTTCGCGATTGCATGGACGCCATCGGCCTGGAAAGCCCTAAATCGCGCGCGGCGCACACGATGGAGGAGGCGCTGGAGGCGCAACCGTTCGTCGGGCTGCCGGCCATCATCCGGCCGTCGTTCACGCTCGCGGGCACCGGCGGCGGCATCGCCTACAATATGGAGGAATTTCGAGAAATCGTCGAACGCGGTCTCGACCTTTCGCCGACGACCGAAGTTCTGATCGAAGAAAGCGTCCTGGGGTGGAAAGAATACGAGATGGAGGTGGTCCGAGACGTCGCGGACAATTGTATCATTGTCTGCTCCATCGAAAACATCGATCCAATGGGCGTGCACACCGGCGACTCCATTACCGTCGCCCCGGCTCTGACCCTGACCGACAAGGAATATCAGTGGATGCGCGCCGCCTCGATCGCGGTGTTGCGCGCCATCGGCGTGGAAACCGGCGGCTCGAACGTGCAGTTCGCGGTCAATCCCGCCGACGGTCGGATGGTGGTGATAGAGATGAACCCGCGCGTATCGCGATCGTCGGCCCTGGCGTCCAAGGCGACGGGCTTTCCGATCGCCAAAGTCGCCGCCCGGCTGGCGGTTGGCTACACGCTAGACGAGTTGACCAACGACATCACCGGCGCCACCCCAGCCTCGTTCGAGCCGACGCTGGACTATGTGGTCACCAAGATTCCGCGCTTCGCGTTCGAGAAATTTCCGGGCGCGAACGCCGACCTCAATACCCAGATGAAATCGGTCGGCGAGGTGATGGCTATCGGTCGGACGTTTGCCGAAAGCTTGCAAAAGGCTTTGCGCGGCCTGGAAACCGGGCTCACCGGACTCGACGAGATCGTCATCGAAGGGGCCGACGATCCGGCGGGGAGCGAGGCGGCCGTGGTGCGGGCGCTCGGGCAGCCCACGCCCGACCGGTTACGCGTGATCGCCCAAGCCTTTCGCCACGGCTTAAGCGTCGAAGCAATCAATGCCGCCTGCGCCTATGAGCCCTGGTTCCTGCGCCAGATCGAAACCTTGATCAAAGAAGAGGCAACGATCAGCGAACACGGGGTTCCGACCGCCGCCCACGCCTTGCGCCGCCTCAAGGCGCTCGGATTTTCCGACGCCCGCCTGGCCGCTCTGACGGGACAGACCGAAGAGGCGGTGCGCGCCATGCGTCGCGACTTGGGCGTGCGACCGGTTTATAAGCGGATCGATAGTTGCGCCGCGGAGTTCGCGGCTGTTACGCCCTACATGTATTCGACCTATGAAACCGGTGCGGTGGGTCGGGCGCCCGAGTGCGAAAGCCAACCGACCGACAGGCGTAAAGCGGTCATCCTCGGCGGTGGTCCCAATCGGATCGGTCAGGGCATTGAGTTCGATTATTGTTGCTGCCACGCGGCCTTCGCGATGGCGCAGATCGGCGTCGAGTCGATCATGATCAATTGCAATCCAGAAACGGTGTCCACCGACTACGACACCTCGGATCGCTTATATTTCGAGCCGCTGACCGCCGAAGACGTCCTCGAGGTCATGCATGTCGAAGCGTCGCGCGGTGATTTTCTGGGGGTGATCGTACAGTTCGGCGGCCAGACCCCGCTGAAACTGGCCCACCCGCTGGAACGGGCCGGCGTGCCGATTTTAGGCACTTCGCCGGATTCGCTGGATCTCGCCGAAGACCGCGAGCGGTTTCAACAATTGTTGCATCGTCTTGACATCGCCCAACCTCGAAATGGCATCGCGCGATCATCGGACGCGGCCGCGGCCATCGCCGAGCGCGTCGGCTATCCGGTGGTGATCCGCCCCTCGCACGTCTTGGGCGGACGCGGCATGGAGATAGTCCGCGATGCGGAACAATTGGCGCGTTATATGAAGGCCGCCATCGACGTTACGCCGGATGCGCCGATCCTGATTGACGCCTATCTTTCGCGCGCCACCGAAGTCGATATCGATGCGCTTTGCGACGGCGAGAACGTGTTCGTCGCGGGGGTCTTGGAGCACATCGAGGAAGCCGGCGTGCACTCAGGAGACAGCGCTTGTTCGATGCCGCCCTTCTCGTTGCGCCCCGACACGATCGCCGAACTGAAACGGCAGACCGAAGCGATGGCGCGGGCGTTGCATGTTCGGGGACTGATGAATGTGCAATTCGCCATTGAAGAACCCCTTTCGGACACCCCGCGCATCTTCGTGCTGGAGGTCAATCCGCGCGCCAGCCGCACCGTGCCCTTCGTCGCCAAAACCATCGGTCTGCCGATCGCCGCTATCGCCGCCAAGATTATGACGGGCGTGCCGCTCGCGAGCTTCAATCTGATCGACGCCCCCTATGATCACATTGCGGTCAAGGAAGCGGTGTTTCCATTTGCGCGTTGTCCCGGCGTCGATACCGTGCTTGGCCCCGAAATGCGGTCCACCGGCGAAGTCATGGGCCTCGATTGGCGCCGGCCCGGCGAAAGCCTCGGCCCCGCTTTCGCTCGCGCGTTCGCCAAAAGCCAACTGGGCGGTGGCTGCGTTCTGCCGATCGCCGGCGGCGTGTTCGTTTCGGTGAAGGACGCCGACAAGCCGTGGATCGAGGCGCCCGCTCGCTTGC
>JANXWN010000249.1 GCA_025351125.1 Caulobacteraceae bacterium
CTGGCGGTGCAACCGCCCTGGATCGCCGATGCGATCGCCAAGGCCATGCCCCAAGCCGTACAGGTCGGCACCTACGGCCTGACCGAAGGCGTCGGCACGATTTGCACCAGCCGTCCGGACGATCCTTATGACCTGCGCGTCGGCCGCCTCGGCGTTCCGCTGGACGACTGGGAGGTCAAGATCATCGACCCTCAAACCGGCCTGCCGCGGACGCTCGGCGAGCAGGGCGAGATCCTGGCCCGGGGGCCTCACGCCATGACCGGCTATTACCGCGATCCGGACAAGACAGCCGCGACCTTCGACGCCGAGGGCTGGATGCGGACCGGCGACATCGGCTCCATCGACGCCTCGGGCCACATCATGTTCCACGGCCGGCTTAAGGACATGTTGAAGGTGGGCGGGGAGAACGTGGCGGCGGCCGAGATCGAGGCAGTGCTCGACAGTCATCCGGCGGTGCAACTCTCGCAGGTCGTGGCCATGCCCGATGCGCGCTACGCGGAGGTGCCCGCCGCTTTTGTGGAGCTGAAGGCGGGCGCGGCGGTCACCGAGGCCGAACTGATCGCATTCTGCCAAGGCAAGATTGCCCGCTTCAAAATCCCGCGCGCCGTACGCTTCGTGGACAACTGGCCGATGTCCACCACTAAGATTCAGAAATTCCAGTTGCGCGACCGGCTGATGGCGGAATTGGGCACGGAGGAAAGCTTGCCGGCGGCTAGTGGACAGATCTAACACTTGGCGCCGCCCCGCAACCCAATCGCAGGGTCGCCGAAGGGCGCCTCAGCTTTGCCGACCAGCGGACATTCGGAATTTCCGAGTTGGGTGGATTGGGGAAATTCGATCAATGCCCGCCGCCGCCGCAGTACTCGGCTCTAAGTCCAGCCACAATGCCAACCGCGCACGCCAAAAAGAAAACGCCAACACCGATAAGGGTCTTGCCCACATAGCCGTTGGGGCGATTTCGAAATCCCGAAATCCACATAGGAAAAAAATAGCGCGCTCCGTAGAACCATGCCGCTACGCCAACGCACCAGCAGCGATGAAAAGCACTTCCATGCTCGTGGCTAAGGGCGTCATGCCGCAAAAGTAGCCCGTTGATTGGATGTCCGCATTGGGCCGATTTTCGCCCGCGGCTTCCGGCTCGGAAACGAACTTCGACCCACGGAGTCGTCTATGGGGGCCGGGGCACAGGGGTCTGATTTTACCCGTTAGAGACTGATACGTTCAGAGGCGACGGATCTGCAGGCTGAGTCAGGCTTTGCACTTTTGAATCTGGAGCAGGATTTAAGATTTTCGACGGTTTCGCACCAGAACATCCGGCTCCGGCGGGCCCGATCGCCGCAGTCCATCGGTTGACAGCCGCCTCGTCAGGCTCAACATAAATCCACAACCCGCTCCGGATTTCACAGGACCGATGGAGGAACCAATCGCATGAACCTGCGCGTCGACGACTACAGCCTGATGGATCCTATCGTGCAGAGCGATCCCAGGGCGTTTTACGCGCTGCTGCACGAGCATTGCCCGGTCTACCTCATGCCCGAGACCGGCATGTATGTGGTCACGCGCTACGACGACGTCCGCGCGGTGCTGCGCGACCCGGAAACTTTTTCCAACGACACCATCGCCGGTTCGGGAATCAACGGCGATCGCTATCGCGTCTACGCCGAGGCCCTGCGCGATCGGGGTTGGCCGCACGTGCAGACCCTGCAACGCACGGACCCGCCGTTACACGGCCGCTACCGGCGCCTTCTGGACCAGGTGTTCAATATCCAGAGGGTCAACGCCCTCATCCCGCGCATCGAGGCGGTGACCCACGCCCTGATCGACGATTTTATCGACAAGGGCGAGTGCGAGTTCGTTTCGGCTTTCGCCCTTCCGCTTCCTGGCATCATCATCGCCGAGCAGCTTGGTCTCGACGCCGGCAAAATCGCCACCTTCAAGAGATGGGCCGACTCCATCCTGGCGCCCGCCATGATCGCCATGACCGAAGAGGAACTGCGCGCTTCGGCGGAAATCGAATTGGAAATGCAACACTTCCTGGCCGACATGTTCGAGAGCCGCCGGCGCGAGCCCAAGGCGGATATGATCTCGGCCCTGGTCCACGCCGACAGCGCCGGCGACGAACCGCTCTCGATGCAAGAGCTGCAAAACCTGATGCATCAGCTGATTTCCGGCGGCTACGACACGGTGATCAGCGCGCTGGCCAACGGCCTTTGGTTGCTGCTGCGCTATCCGGACCAACTGGCCAAGCTGCGCGAGCGGCCGGCGTTGGTGAAGAACTTCGTAGACGAAGCCCTACGCCTCGAAAGCCCGGTTCAGGGGCTGTTCCGCCGCGCGACGCGCGAGGTGTCCATCGCGGGAACCACGATCCCCAAGGATGCGATGATGATCGTTCGCTACGGCGCCGCCAACCTGGATCCGGATAAGTTCGCCTGCCCGCATGTGTTTGACATCGAACGCGACAACGCCGGGGCTCACCTGGCCTTCGGCAACGGCGCGCATTTCTGCGTGGGGCGGCTGCTCGCCAAGCAGGAGTTGTTGACCGGTTTCACCGTCCTGCTCGATCGGCTGGACGATCTAGCCTTGGCCCGACCGCTGCCCGAACCGCCGCACCTGCCGAACCTGCTGCTTCACCCCATGAAGGAGCTTTACCTGCGGTTCGTTCCAGCCCGGACGGCAGGTGGAGAATTTGGCTCACCGGCGGGCGGGCTCATGGCGCAAGTTTGAGCCGCGGCATGGCCGTTTAGACCGGGCCCCCCGCGACCGAGATGCATTGACCCGTCGTCCATTGCGCGGCGGGGGAGGCGAAGAACACGGCCGCCGCGGCGATATCGTCGGGGTTGCCGACGCGACCCATCGGAATGGTCGGCGCGAACATTTCTTCCGCCTTCTGCTCCCCGATATGCATGGTCTCGGACAACATTTCGGTGAACACCAAGCCCGGCGCGATGGCGTTGACGGTAATGCCGCGCGAACCCAGCTCCACGGCGAGAGTGCGGACCATGGCGATCGCCCCGTGGTTGGCTGTGGAGTAGGCGCCGAAACCCGGGCTGGGGCGAAGAGCGGCCACCGAAACAATGTTGATGATCCGGCCGCCGTTCTTCATGCGCATGGCGGCCTGTTGCGACCCGTAAAACTTATGGCGCAGGTTGAGTGAAATCTGCTCGTCCCACTTGGCCAAGGTGATTTCGGTCAGGGCGTGCTGCTTACGGTCGAGGTTGCCGCCGGCATTGTTGACCATGATATCGATGGAGCCGAGCTCGGCGACCACACGATCGAGCGCCGCGGGGATGACCTTGTCGTCCAACACGTCTCCCGAAATGGCCAGGGCGCGACGGCCCCGTGCTTCGATTTCCTTGGCTACCGCGTCGACGTCACCCTGGCGCCGGGCGAGGATGGCGACATCGGCGCCGCATTCGGCGAAGGCCAGGGCGATGCCGCGGCCAATGCCCTTGCCGCCGCCGGTGACCAAAGCCACCGCGCCGTCGAGCCGAAACTTTTCATACATTCCCATAAAAAACTCCTCTCGCGCGAACTCCAGTGGGAGGCGCACGGTGTGTGAAAAAAACTTAAGCCGCCTCTGAGCCGAGTTCAAATTTTAGAGTGGCTTGGCCAAAGGCATAAGGCTCTAGAACCGATATTCGGCCTGTAGCCGGATTTCCCGACCCGGGGGGATCGCACCCCACAGATCTTGCGGGAGCCCCAACGGCTTGGCGCCGAAGACGCCCAGCGTTCGATCGTTGTTGAGGTTGGTGCCGATCAGGGCCACCGACCAGGGACCGTGGGTTTGATAGGCCTTGGCGGTCAGGTTTGCCACCGCATGCGCCGGGGTGGAGGTGTTCGGCGCGCCGTTCACCAGCGGCGCGGAGTCGTAGATTTGCAGGTCTCCGTTGATCGCCAGCGAGTAGTTCGGCGTGATTTCCGCAATGTAGGTCGCGCCGAGATTGATCGACAGGGGCGCGCCGCCGAAATGCCTGTGGCTAAGATCCTGGAAGCCGCCGACGCAACCGTTCGCGACCGTTTGGCCGGCATAGCACTGGGATTTGCTAAACGAGCTATAGCGCAGCGGCACGTAGGTCAGCGATCCGCGCACCGAGAATGCGCGATTTGCCGCATAATTGAGGTTGATTTCGACGCCCTGATCGATGGCGCTGCCGGCATTGCCGATGCTGAAGGTCGTGGTGTCGGCGTGGAAGGTCGCGACCTGAAGCTGGTAATAAGTGTAATGAAACAAAGTCAGGTCGCCGCTGAGCTTGCCGTCGAACATTGAGCCTTTGATGCCGATTTCTTCGCCCTTGACCTTTTCCGGTCGGAAGGTGAGGTTCGATTGCACCTTGGCCTGGGTGGCCACCGGGTCGAAGACGCCGCTATTGTATACGAGGTAGTTGGTGACGACCCCCGGGTTGGCGATACCGCCGGGCAGAAAGCCGGTCTTATAGGCGGCGTACAGCATCATGTTCTTACTGAAGTGCCACGAAAGGGTAACTTCCGGCGAGAAGTTCTGATACCGCGTGCCGATATTGTAGGTTGTTCCCGCCGGTGTCAGGCTGCTGAATTGTTGGGCGATGGCATAGGGGCCGAACAGTTGGTCGAGGGCCTGCTCCAGTTGGACCAGGCTGGATTTCTTGTGCGCGTCGGTCCACCGCCCGCCGCCGCTGAGTTCGACGTTGGACATGATCTTCCAGTTGAACGCCCCGAAGAATGAGAAGTCCTCCGACCAGTTATCGTCACGGCCGATCATGGA
>JANXWN010000262.1 GCA_025351125.1 Caulobacteraceae bacterium
GGAGTCGCGGACGGGCGCATCAAGTCTGGGCAGTTACTGTTGATGGAAGCGATGGGCGGTGGTTTGACGTGGGGCGCCGTGGTTTTACGCCTATGATGATTTTGCCGCGGGCTTTGGCTCGCGAAGCCATTGACTTGACGACCTAATCTCGGCCATGCAGGTGACGACTGATGGGAATGTTGATGACCAGTAAAACTTTGACCCGGGCGGATTTAACCGAAGCGCTGCATGAGGAAATCGGGCTGACGCGCCAAGATTGCGCGGGACTGGTGGAGCGCACGCTTGGCTTGGTCGCCGACGCGATGGAGCGCGGCGAGACGGTTAAACTCTCTGGCTTTGGGGTGTTTCAGGTTCGCGCCAAGCGCCAACGCATCGGACGCAATCCGAAAACCGGAGAACCGGCGACGATCGAACCGCGCCGTGTGATTGGTTTTCGCGCCTCGCAAGTCTTAAAAGCGCGAATTGATCGCGCTTTGGCGAAGTAAGATCGCATCGCGTGGCCAAGGGACCCAACGCGTTTCGCACCATTTCCGAAGCGGCGCATGAGGTTGGGGTCGCGCAACACGTCCTCCGGTTTTGGGAAACAAAATTCACGTTTATTAAGCCGATGAAACGAGCGGGCGGCCGGCGCTTTTATCGCCCGCGTGACGTCGCGGTTTTGTCGACGATACGTCAGCGGTTGCACAACGACGGTTTGAGTATAGCTCAGGTGCAAAAACTACATCGCGACGGGGCCCTAAAATCCTCTAACACGATCAAGCCGGTCGCCGCCGGCGCGCCCCAGGAAGTCGAGATTTCAGGCCGTTCGCGCCTCAGGGCCGCCCTGGCGGACTTGCTGGCGGCCAAAACGCGATTGGATCATTTGCTGCAGGCCTAAAGCCGGTCGGGATTTGCGATTGCTCCACCCGATACGCCTCTCTATAAGGGCGCTCCTCCCTGCATCGGAGCGTGGCGCAGCCTGGTAGCGCACTTGACTGGGGGTCAAGGGGTCGCAGGTTCGAATCCTGTCGCTCCGACCATTTTCGCCTCAATTGTGAGGCGTAGCAGGGAAAGATGATCGGCAAAATTCAAGCCGTGACGACAAGACCTCCGGTGTTTTCCGCGGCCGCGCCGACAGGGGACACCGGGCGTTCACCTCTCGCGGCGGCATGGTTGTATTCCGTGGCGGCGATGGTCGTGGCCATGGTGGTGGTCGGGGGCGCGACGCGTCTCACAGGTTCCGGCCTGTCGATTACGCAGTGGAAACCGCTGTTGGGGGCCCTGCCGCCCTTGTCGGACGCAGCCTGGGCGGATGTGTTTCACCGCTATCAGGCAACGTCGCAGTATCATCTCGTCAATCGCGGTATGACGCTCGCAGGCTTTAAGCCGATATTCTGGTGGGAATGGACGCATCGTTTGCTGGGGCGCGGCCTAGGCTTAGTCTTCGCGGCGCCGTTCGTCGCCCTGATCATAACGCGTCGGTTGCCGGCGCGTCTGATTCCCGCTTGTGTCATTCTGTTGGTTTTGGGCGGTTTGCAGGGTCTGGTGGGTTGGTGGATGGTTGAGAGCGGCCTCGACGGGCGTGTGCTCGTCGCGCCCGAGCGTCTCGCGACGCACTTGGGATTGGCGTTATTGCTGCTTGGCGCCTTGGTCTGGACTGGAATGGACGCGGCGGCGGGCGCGCTGTCGCCGCAGCGGCGTCGACATGACGGCTGGAAAGTCGCCGGGGGTTTCTTCGCCGGCGGCGTTTATCTGCAGTGTTTGATGGGTGCACTCGTGGCGGGCAACCAAGCGGGTCTTCTCAACAGCGATTGGCCGATGATGTCTGGCAAGGTAATCCCGGGCGACTACTGGCAAGGCGGGCTGTGGGCGACCTTGGCCCACGGCGTCGCCGCCGTTCAGTTCAATCACCGTCTGCTGGCCTATGCCCTAAGCGTTTTTGCTCTGGCCCTTGTCTTCATCAGCCTTCGATCAGCGAGGGCGGGAGACGATATTCGCGACTTGTGCCTCTTGATTGGCGGCGTGGTTTTTATGCAAGTGGTTTTGGGCGTCGCGACCTTGTTTTCCGTCGTGGCTCTGCCGATTGCTTTGCTGCATCAGCTTACCGCCGCCATTCTCTTTACGTCGGCGGTCGCGTTGACGTGGCGCGCCCAGAGGATTTGACAGGGTAACATATTACCCAATGAAACTCTTGAGGAAATTCTAAGGGTTGAGGGCGTTTTGAAGCGCATTTCGCTTGACACAAATCGCCCCGCTCTTTAACAGCCGCGCCTTAATCGGCGTGTCGCCTTTGGCGGCGACGGTGTTTTTCACCCGGACATTAAAGACCATGATCACCAAGACCACCACCTATGTGAAGGCCGCGACCGTTGAAAAAGCTTGGATACTGATTGACGCGCAAGACGTGGTGGTCGGTCGTCTGGCCAGCTTTATCGCCATGCGTCTTCGCGGTAAGCACCGCGCCGACTATACGCCCAATGTCGATTGCGGCGACAACGTCGTGGTGATCAACGCCGACAAGGTAAAGTTCACCGGTCGCAAGCTCGAACAAAAAACCTACTATTGGCATACCGGCCACCCGGGCGGCGTCAAGCAGCGGACGGCCGGTAAGATCCTGGATGGTCGTTTCCCAGAGCGCGTGCTCGAAAAGGCCGTTGAGCGCATGCTCCCCAAAGAAAGCCCCCTGGCGCGCAAACAGATGACGCATCTGAAACTTTATAACGGCGCGGACCACCCGCATGAGGCGCAAAACCCCACGTCGGTCGATTTCGCCGCCTTGAACACTAAAAACGCCCGGAGCCAGTAATCATGACCGAATCACACGGCCTTGAGGCTCTTCAGAGCCTGTCGTCCAATCCCGCGCCGGACGCCGTGCGCGAGCCGCAGATCGATAAAGACGGCCGGGCCTACGCCACCGGCAAGCGTAAGAACGCGGTGGCGCGCGTGTGGATAAAGCCGGGCCGCGGTACGATCACCATCAATGGTCGTGATCAGGAAACCTATTTCGCGCGACCCGTGCTGCGGATGATGTTGGCGCAACCTATGCAAGTGACCGATCGCGTGGGGCAATTCGACGTCGTCGCCACCGTTGAAGGCTCCGGGCTTTCGGGCCAGGCCGGGGCCATCCGGCACGGCATTTCCAAGGCTCTGACTTATTATGAACCTAGTCTGCGCACTCTGTTGAAGCCGCACGGTTTCCTGACCCGCGACAGCCGAATTGTCGAGCGCAAGAAATACGGCAAGGCCAAGGCCCGCCGCAGTTTCCAGTTCTCCAAGCGTTAACAGGGCCCCGGAGCGCGGGCGCCTCGCCCGCGTCTTTCATTGTATGCGGGCATGGCGCGCCGGCGCTCCTTTCTATTCGAAGGAGTTCGCGGCCATGGTCGCCAAGGTGTTCATTGACGGCGAGGCGGGAACGACCGGCTTGCGCATTCGCGAGCGGTTGGCGGGCCGCGCGGATATTGCGCTGATCAGTATCGATCCGACGCGGCGCAAAGACCCCGCCGCCCGTCGAGAGCTTTTGAACGACGCCGATCTTGTGATCCTGTGCCTGCCCGATGAGGCGGCGCGTGAGGCGGTCGGTCTGATCGGCAGTCCGGCGGTCAAGGTCATCGACGCTTCGAGCGCCCATCGGGTTGCGCCGGGCTGGACTTACGGTTTTGCGGAAATGTCCAAGACCCAACGTGCGGCCGTGACCGGGGCGACGCGGGTTAGTAACCCCGGATGCTATCCGACCGGCTTCATCGCCCTGGTAAAGCCCCTGGTGGATGCGGGATTACTGCCGGCCGCTTGGCCGGTCACCGTCAACGCCGTGTCTGGCTATTCCGGCGGCGGCAAGTCGATGATCGCCGAGTTCGAGGATGCGGCCTCGTCCGCCTTCACCCGCGCCGCCTATCGGATCTACGCCACCGGCCTGATGCACAAACACGTGCCTGAAATGCAGGTCTACACGGGCTTAGCGGCAGCCCCGTTGTTCGCCCCGGCGGTCGGACGCTTCCATCAGGGCATGATCGTCGAGATTCCGCTGCATCTTTCGGCGTTGACGGGCGCCCCGAAGCTCGCCGATCTGCACGCCGCGCTGGCGGACGCCTACGCGGGCGAAGCTTTCGTGCGCGTCGCCCCGTTCGCCGAATGCGCCGCGACCGCAACCCTCGATCCCGAACGTCTCAACGGCACGAACACGATGGACCTGTTCGCATTCGGCTCCGAAACGCTCGGCCAGGCGCGGTTGGTCGCGGTATTGGACAACCTCGGCAAGGGCGCCTCGGGGGCGGCGGTACAGAACATGAATTTGATGTTGGGATTGGCGGAGCGGACGGGGCTGTAGCCAAGCCTAAAGACCGACGTTCCGCGCTCCAAAAAAAACGTCATAGCCAGGCGTCAGTCCCGGCTACCCATTTGGCTCGCCTTCGGGGTGTGGCCGCGCCGGCGCGACCATTGCGTGATCGCGCCGAATGGCTCCCCGGGACTTACGCCCGTGGACGACGGTGGGCGGGGTTTGTCTGAAGGGAAACGCATCCGCCGCTAGACAATGACTTGATCAATCCCCCCAAAACACCGATTTATCCCTTATGACCCTCGTCATCGACAAGAATTCCGCGCGCGTCGTGCGCCATCCGGAGAAACAGGCACGGCCCGATACGCCGATCCTTCGCAAGCCTGATTGGCTGCGCGTCCGCGCCCCAGGATCCATCGGCTACAACGAAACGCGGCGGATCGTGAAGGATCACGGTCTCGTCACTGTTTGTGAAGAGGCGGCCTGCCCCAATATCGGTGAGTGCTGGAGTGTGTCGCACGCCACCATGATGATTATGGGCGATACCTGCACTCGCGCTTGCGCATTTTGCAATGTTTCCACGGGTTTGCCCGGACCACTTGATGCCGGCGAACCGCGCCGGGTGGGCGAAGCAGTGGCGCTGATGGGTCTAACCCATGTGGTGATCACTTCGGTGGACCGCGACGATCTGGCTGACGGTGGCGCGGGGCATTTCGCCGATACGGTGCGGGCGATCCGCTTGACCGCCCCCCGAACCACCATCGAGATTCTCACCCCGGATTTTCTACGTAAGCCCTCGGCGGCGGCGGAATGCGTGATCGATTCGGGGCCGGACGTTTTCAATCACAACCTTGAAACCGTGCCGCGGCTCTATCTGACCATCCGGCCGGGCGCGCGCTATTATCAATCCCTGCGTTTGCTCGAGCGCGTCAAGGATCGCGCGCCGGATATGTTCACCAAATCTGGTTTGATGGTAGGTCTTGGAGAATCCAAGGAGGAGGTGATGCAGGTGATGGATGATATGCGCGTCGCTGGCGTCGATTTTCTCACCATCGGTCAATATCTGCAGCCTACCCGCAAACATGCCCCCATCGACCGGTTCGTGACCCCGGACGAATTCGCCACCTTAGAGACGATTGCCCGTTCAAAGGGTTTCTTGATGGTGTCGTCGAGCCCCCTGACACGTTCGTCGCACCACGCGGGCGAAGATTTCGCGCGCCTCAAGGCGGCCCGGGTCGCGCTCCGGGCTGTCGCCTAAGATCCCGCGCGTTGCGCCAATCCCTGACACGTCGTTTGCCGTACACACCCGATCAACTCTACGAATTGGTGGGAGACGTAGAACGATATCCCGAATTTGTTCCGTGGGTGACAACCTTAACGGCCTGGAACCGCAAGACCGACCCAGACGACGTCACCACGCTCGACGCCCAGGCAAACGTCAAATTCGCCATTGTTCATGAGCGGTTTTCCACCAAAGTTACATTGAATAGGCCAGCGTTGACGATTGACGTCGCTTTGATTTCCGGGCCGTTTAAGCGATTGCAGAACCGTTGGCGGTTCACACCTGACGGAGAAGGAAGCCGTCTCGATTTCCAGATTGATTGCGAGTTTCGTTCACGTATTCTCGAACGTCTATTGGCGCTCAATGCCGGCTACGCGGTTAGTCGTTTAATGGCGTGCTTTGAGGCGCGGGCGGCGGGCCTGTATCAATAGTGTCGTATTTGCGCTGAGGTGAACCATGGACGTGTCGCGCCCGCCGATCTGGCTCATGAAGACGGAACCGGAGAAATATTCTTACGCCGACCTCGTCCGCGACGGGCGTACGACCTGGGACGGCGTGCGAAATAATCAGGCGGCCTTGTATCTAAAAGCCATGCGGATCGGCGAGTTGGCGCTGATTTATCATTCACGCACGGAACTGGCGGTGGTCGGCGTGGCGCGGATCGTGCGCGAAGCCTTTACCGACCCGACCGATGCCGCCGGTCGATTCGTGGCGGTGGACATCGCCCCAGATTGGGCGCTCGCCAAGCCGGTCCCGTTGCAAGATCTCAGGGCCAACGCCGCGCTTGCGGGGATGGCGATGTTTCGGCAATTTCGTTTGTCGGTGTCACCCGTGACGCCGGAAGAGTCGCGAGTCATCTTGGCAATGGCGGATGCGTCGCGTCGCTAAGAGCGACTAGCGCAACCGTTCGCGCAACATCTCCAGCGCCACCTGGACGGCGGCCATCTGCACCTCCCAGCGGGTTTCGAACTCGAATATTTCCAAGCGATGGTGCACCGACTGATTGGCGCGGGCGGTGGCGAAGTGGACCGTGCCGACGGGCTTGAGCGGAGAACCGCCGCCGGGGCCGGCTACACCGGTAATCGATACGGCGACGTGCGCGTGAGAATGTTCCACGGCCCCCTCGGCCATCATCCGGGCGATCGGCTCGGACACCGCGCCCAAATCCGCGATCATGTCGCCCGAAATGCCCAAGAGTTCTTGCTTGGCGCGATTGGTGTAAGCGACGAACCCACGTTCGAAGACGTCCGATGCGCCGGAAATCGAACAGATCGCGGCGGCGACCAAACCGCCGGTACAGCTCTCGGCGGTGACAATCCGTAGTGACTTGGCCCGTGCATCGTCGATCACCAAACGCGCTAGGGTTTCAATCTCAAGAGAGAACATACGCCGAGAATTCCTTAAATTAGCTTATTTAATGTGACATCGATACCGACACGACAGCCTGCGCCGCTAGGCCTTCTCCACGTCCGGTAAAACCCAGCTGTTCCGTCGTGGTCGCCTTCACGCTGACCTGATCGAGCGCCAAATTCATCAATTGCGCCAAACGTTCGCGCATGGCCTGGCGGTGCGGCTTAATTTTCGGCGTTTCGCAAATCAGGGTTAGGTCCACGTTATTGACGATACCGCCGCGCGCCGCCACCCGTCGGGCTGCGTGTCGCAAAAATACTGTCGAGTCGGCGCCCCGCCATTGTGGATCCGACGGCGGAAAAT